>CALANQ010000296.1 GCA_937926025.1 uncultured Acidimicrobiales bacterium | reverse complement strand
GTCTCCACCCTCGCCGACCGCCACGCCGACGACGTCGCC
Organism: uncultured Acidimicrobiales bacterium; assembly: GCA_937926025.1. Classification (GTDB taxonomy): domain Bacteria; phylum Actinomycetota; class Acidimicrobiia; order Acidimicrobiales; family Iamiaceae; genus Aquihabitans. The sequence continues at coordinate 10,748 of CALANQ010000296.1, read as the reverse complement.
GCGCTCCACCGCGTCGCAAGCCTGCCTCCGGGCGACCCCGACGAGCGCCTCTCGCAGCTCCTCGCCGCCGGCTGCCGGGCGCTGGGCGTCGGGCGGGGCTTCGTCCTGCTCCGGACCGCCGCCGGGCTCAACGTCCGGGTCGTGGCCGGCCCGGACCCCATCGGTCCCGCCGCCGGCGACACGGTCTCGGACTGGCGGCTCGATGACGTCCTGGCCCGTCAGGCCACCGTCGCCGCCCTGGGCGGTCCGGGCGCCAGCCACGACCGGGCCCCGCTGGGCGGCGGGTCGATGGTGGCCTGCCCGCTGTGGGTCACCGGCCGGGTCGCGGGCGCGGTGGCGTTCGCCGAGGCGGCGGCGCGCCCGCCGTTCACCTCGTGGCAGCTGGCCCTGGTCGACCTCGTGGCCGACGGGGTGTCGCGCATCCTGGAGCACGAGGCCGACATCCGGGCCATGGTCCGGCTCGAGTCGCAGGCCCAGGCGATGATCGACCTGATGCCGGACCCTGTGGTGCGGCTGCGGCGCGACGGTCAGCAGCTCGCGGACGATGGCAATCACGTCCTCGGCCTGTTCGACCCCACGGCCAGCGCCCGTCCAGCGGGCACCCCGGCGGATCCGGCCACCTTGGAGCTGGTCCAGCAGGCCGTCGGCGCGGCGCTCGACACCGGTCGGCTCCAGACCGACGTCTACGCCGCCGGTCCCGGTCTCGACGCCCGCCGCGTGGAGGCCCGCTTCGTTCCCGGCGACGACGACGTCGTCCTGTGCATCGTCCGGGACATCACCGAACGCCACCGCGCGGAGCTGGCCCTGGCCGAGCAGGTGGCCTTCGAGGCGCTGGTGGCATCGATCTCCACCCGCCTCATCGGCTGCGCACCGCTGCTCCTCGACGATGCCATCGACGTGGGCCTCGGCGAGATCGCCTCGTTCTTCGGGGCCGATTCCGCGTTCATCGACGAGCTGGCTCCCGACGGGTCGACCCTCCGGGTGTCGCACCAGTGGTCGCGCCGGCGCACCACCCCCTCGCGGGTGCGCGGCCAGAAGGTCGATGTGAAGGGCTTCGGGTGGCTCACCGCTCGCTTCGAACGGGCCGGCCACGTGTTCGTGCGGGGTCCGGGCACCATCCCCCGGGAGGCCACGGAACAGGCGCTCGTCGATCCTGCCGACAAGGGCGTCCTGTGGGTCCGCCTCGGGTACGGAGGGGAGCTGGTCGGCGTGCTCGGCCTCACCTGGCGCACCCACGAGCCGCCGCCGTCCGACGAGGTCCTGGGCCTGGTCCGGTTCGCCGCCGACGCGTTCCTCGGCGCCCTGCGGCGCCGCAGCGTCGCCCTGCTCGCCGACGGCCAGGCCGAGGTGTTCGAGCTCATCGCCCGCGGCGCTCCGGTGGCCACCGCGCTCCTGGCGGCGCGGGCGCTGCTGGAGCGGCACACGCTCGGCGCCACCGTGGTGATCGCCACCGTGGAGGCGGGCGGGCGCCTCTCGCTCGTCACCGAGCCCGACGATCCCGACGAGGACGCGCTGGCCGCCTGGTTCGCGGCGCTCGAGCCCGGTCTCGGGAACCCGTTCGGTCAGGCGGTCATCACGGGCGAACCGGTGATGGTGGCCAACGCCCTCGGCGATCCCCGCTACTCGGACCCGGTGCTGCCCGACGAGTCGTGCCAGTCGGCCACGATCCTGCCGGTGCGCTCGCCCCGCAACGGCCAGACCCTGGCCATCGTCGGCCTCCTCGGCGCCGAGTCGGGCGCCCCGATCGCTCGGCCGGCGGTGCGCGACTCGGTCCTCTCCCTGGTCACCGTGGCCGTGGAGCGCTCCATCGATGAGCGCCGCCTCGCCCACCAGGCCACCCACGACCCGCTCACCGGGGTCGGGAACCGCGCCGCCCTCCTCGACCGGCTGACGCTGGCGCTGGCCCGGGCGAAGCGCTCGGGCCGCAACGTGGCCGTCCTGTTCTGCGACCTCGACGGGTTCAAGGCCGTCAACGACCAGTACGGCCACGACCGCGGCGACCGCCTGCTGGTGGAGGTCGCCGAGCGCATCGGCCGCGCCGTCCGCCCCTCGGACACCGTGTGCCGGACCGGCGGCGACGAGTTCGTGATCGTGTGCGAGGACCTGGCCGACGCCGACCAGGCCCACACCATCGCAGAACGGGTCCGCAGCACCATCGAGACCGAGCCCATCGACGTCGGCGAGACCCGTCTGCCCTGCACGGTCAGCGTGGGCGTGGCGCTGGCCGACCTGCCCGTCGACGACCCGGACCGCCTCCTGCGCACCGCGGACCTGGCCATGTACGCCCGCAAGCAGCACCGGGCCGCGGTCCGTCGGCATCCGGCCAGCCAGGAGCAGCAGGCGCGCGCCGAGCAGGAACGAGAGGTCGGCAGCGTGGAACGGGCCCGCCTGGAGCGGAGCGGCGCCGTCGACCCCATCGCGGAGCCGGTCCGCCGCACCGACCCGTTCGGCCTCGATCTGGCCGAGGCCATCGAGCACGACGGCCTGGCGCTGGTCCACCAGCCCATCGTCGGGCGCGACGGCTCGCTCACCGGCATGGAGGCGCTGGTCCGGTGGGAGCACCCGGTGCTCGGCCCCGTCGGCCCGGTGCGGATCCTGTCGGCCGCCGCCAACGACGACCTGGCCGGCCCCCTGGGGCGCTGGGTCCGCCGGTCTGCCCTCGCCGATCGTCGGCGCTGGTCCGGCCACCTGCCGGCGGATGCCGCCGTGCCGGTCCACCTCAACGTGGCCGACAGCGAGCTGGCCCTGCCGAACCTGGCCGACGCCCTGCTCGCCGACCTCGACGACGCCGGCATGGAGGTCCCCGACGTGGTGCTCGAGGTCCGGGAGCGCCACCTCGCCGATGCCGACCTGCGTGCGGTGGTCGCCCAGCTCGCCGCCGCCGGGTTCGCCGTGCTGGTGGAGAACGCCGGCCAGGGCGGGCTCTCCCTCGCCGACCTGGCCGAGCTGCCGGTCTCCGGGCTGAAGCTCGGCGCGTCGCTGGTGGCCCGCATCCGGGAGGACGATCCGGCCGGGGTGGAGGTCGCCCGTTCGCTGGTGATGCTGGCGCACGGCCTCGGGTGGCGGAGCCTGGCCGTCGGCGTGGAGACCGACCACCAGCGCGCCGTCCTGTTCGGCTTCGGGATCGACGGGGTCCAAGGGCAGCTGATCACCATGCCCCAGCCCTACGACCAGCTGGTCGGGTGGCTGGATCGCCGCTGACCCGCCCGGGCCTGCGTAGCGTTCGGCCATGACCGGACTGGATGGCTACACCGAGACCACGTTCACCTTCGAGGGAACCACCCGCACCGTGTTCCGACGCGGCACCGGGCCTGCGGTCCTGGTGATCACCGAGGTGCCGGGCATCACGCCGCTGGTGGCGGACTTCGGGCGCCGGGTGGCCGAGGCCGGGTTCACCGCGGTGCTCCCGTCCCTGTTCGGAACCCCGGGCAAGGAGCCGACGGCGGCCTACGGGGCGCAGACCATCGCCTGGGCCTGCGTCTCCAAGGAGTTCGCCACCTGGGCCCGGAACAAGACCTCGCCCGCCACCCACTGGTGCAAGGCGCTGGCCCGCCACGAGCACGAGCAGTGCGGCGGTCCCGGCGTCGGGGTGGTGGGCATGTGCCTCACCGGCAACTTCGCGCTGGCGATGATGGTCGACCCGGTCGTCGCCGCCCCGGTGCTGTCGCAGCCGTCGCTGCCGTTCGTGCTGAACGGCGCCTACAAGCGCGACCTCAACCTGTCGCCGGAGGACCTGGCGGCGGTCAAGGCGCGGTGCGAGGCCGACGAGGACCTGTGCGTGCTCGGCCTCCGGTTCACCGGCGACTTCATGGCGCCGGGGGAGCGGTTCGCCCGTCTCCGCGAGGAGCTGGGCGACTCGTTCGTCGGCGTGGAGATCGACTCCTCGCCGGGGAACCCGCACGGCATCCGCAAGATGGCGCACTCGGTGCTCACCGAGGACCTGGTGGACGAACCCGGTCATCCCACCCGCGATGCGCTCGACCAGGTCCTGGACCTCTTCGAGCGCCGGCTGCGCCCGCCCGCGTAGCCGTCCCGATCAGATGGGGCCCGCAGCCGTCCGGGGGCCGTCGTCCTCGTCCTCATCGTCGGGATCGAGGTCGGCGATCACCGGATGGTCCGGGGGCGGCTCGATCGGGCGGCCCTCGGCCTCGGCGGCGGCCAGCATCGCCTCGGCCGTCTCGGCCTTCACCACCCGGTACTCCCCGGTCTCCTGGTCCCACACCCGGACCCGGGCGTTCTCGCCGGCCTCCCGGGCCAGCTCCCGCACCGCCGTGAGCCGGCGCCGGCGACCCAGCGGACTGAGCTTGAGCGAGGCGTAGGAGAGCCCGCCGACGGGGATCGGCATCCAGAACTGGATCAGCCGCCACGCCAGCACCGCGAAGGTGGCGGCCTGCGCGGGTGCGCCGAACGTGGCGAGCAGCGCCGGCAGCGTGAACTCCACGACACCCAGACCGCCCGGGGTCAGGGGGATCGACGCCACCACGTTGACCACGCCGTAGGCCACGATCAGGTTGATCGGGTTCATCGTGTAGCCGAACGCGTGCAGCAGGACCCACAGGCACGAGGCATCGAGCACCCAGTTCGCCGCCGCCCACAGGACCCCTCGGCGGACCAGCTCGGGCTGCTGGGCCAGGTCCTGGATGCGGTCGGCGGTCTGGTGCACGAACCGGGCGGCCGTCTCCTCCTCGACGTACGGGAGCTTGCGGAAGATGGCCCGCAGCACCCGCTCGGCCAGGTCCCGGCCCTCGATCAGCAGGTAGACGAGCCCGGCGGCGAACGCCAGGAGCAGCACGCCGACGATGGCCGCGGTCACGTACGCGGGTCGGAACCCGTTCATCGGGATCGAGATCAGCAGCGTGATCCAGAGGATCAGGTTCAGCACCACCGCCGACCCGAGCCCGACGCTGGCCAGCGTGAAGCCGGCCGCGGCAGGAGAGACGCCGGCGGTGGTGAACAGGCTGTACCCCAGCGTGCCGCCGGCCGCCGAACCGCCCGGGACCAGGTTGCCGACGGCCTTCGTGGACATCTGGATGCGGAAGATCGTGAACAGCGACAGGCGGGGCTGGGAGGGGAGGGTGACCCGCGTGAGCACCGTGTAGCAGAGCAGCGAGGCCACCTCGAGTCCGATGGCCAGCAGGATCCACAGCGGGTTGAGCTGGGCCAGGCGGTCGGCGGAGTCCCTCGACTTCGCGAACGTCGGGATGACCACGTAGTAGAAGACGAACAGCGACACGACCAGCAGCAAGGTGCGCTTGACCGCGCGGCTCTGGACCGACTGCTTGCGCCCGCGCTTGGTGGGGGCGCTACCGGTGGAGGCCCCTTCGTAGGCCGGGTCGACGGAAGCGATGGGTGCCATTCTTCCCGTCCGCCCCACCCTTTCCGGTCATCGGGACCCGGATTCCGCTGTCAGAGGCCCCCGGTAGGGTGGCCGCGATGCCAGCTGTGCCGTCCGACGCCGAGCTCCTCGAGGGCCTGAACCCCGTCCAGCGGGAGGCCGTCGTGCACGACGAAGGGCCGTTGCTGGTCATCGCCGGCGCCGGTTCGGGCAAGACCCGGGTGCTCACCTCGCGCATCGCTCACCTCATCCGCACCGGGGTGTCCCCGTTCGAGATCCTGGCCATCACCTTCACCAACAAGGCCGCCCAGGAGATGAAGCAGCGCGTCGGCGCCCTGGTGGGTCCGGTGGCCGAGAAGATGTGGGTGTCCACGTTCCACTCGGCCTGCGTGCGGATCCTCCGGCGCGACGGCCACCGGCTCGGGTACCCGTCGTCGTTCACCATCTACGACCAGGCCGACGCGGTCCGCCTCACCGGCTACGTCATCCGGGACAAGGGCCTCGACGCCAAGCGGTTCCCGCCCCGGTCGGTGCACGCCACCATCTCGGCCGCCAAGAACGACGACGTCGGGCCCGAGGCCTACGCGGCGCGCGCCGAGGTCATCTTCGAGCGCAAGATCGCCGACGTCTACGCCGAGTACCAGGACCGCCTCCTCAAGGCGGGGGCGATGGACTTCGACGACATCCTGCGCAACACGGTGGAGCTCTTCCGCCGGGAGCCCGAGGTGCTGGACCACTACCGCCGCCGCTTCCAGCACGTCCTGGTGGACGAGTACCAGGACACCAACAAGGTCCAGAACGAGCTGATCCTCCAGCTCGCCGGCCAGCACCACAACGTCTGCATCGTGGGCGATTCAGACCAGTCGATCTACAAGTTCCGCGGCGCGGACATCCGCAACATCCTGGAGTTCGAGGAGGCGTTCCCGGATGCCACCGTGGTGGTGCTGGAGCAGAACTACCGGTCCACCCAGACCATCCTCGACGCCGCCAACGCCGTCATCACCAACAACCTGGGCCGCAAGCCCAAGGAGCTGTGGACCGACGAGGGCGACGGCCACGCCATCGTCCGCTACCACGCCGACACGGAGACCGACGAGGCCCAGTGGGTGGCGCACGAGATCGCCAAGCTCCACGATTCGGGCGACCACCGGTGGGGCGACGTCGCCGTCTTCTACCGCACCAACGGCCAGAGCCGGGTCATGGAGGAGCACCTCCTGCGGGCCGGCATCCCCTACAAGGTGGTGGGCGGCACCCGCTTCTACGACCGGCGGGAGATCAAGGACGCCCTGGCGTACCTGAAGGCCGTGGTCAACCCGGCCGACGAGGTGGCCGTCAAGCGGGTCCTCAACGTCCCCAAGCGGGGCATCGGCGATTCGTCGGTCAACAAGCTCGACGCCTGGGCGGCCATGCACGGCTACACGTTCATGCAGGCGCTGCGGCGGGCCGACGAGGCGGGCATCCAGGGCCGGGCCGTCAAGGGCATCGCCGACTTCCTGTCGGTCATCGACGCGTCCGCCGAGGTGGTGGAGCAGGGCCCGGGTCCGCTGCTGGAGTCGGTGCTGAACCGCTCCGGCTACCTCGACGAGCTCCAGGTGGAGCACTCCATCGAGGCGGAGGGTCGGCTGGAGAACCTCCAGGAGCTGGTGGGCTCGGCACGCGAGGCGGAATCGGTCGATGTCTTCCTGGAGCAGGTCAGCCTGGTGGCCGACTCCGATGACATCCCCGACGACGACTCGTCGGTCGTGCTCATGACCCTGCACTCGGCCAAGGGCCTGGAGTTCCCGGCGGTGTTCCTGATCGGCCTCGAAGACGGGATCTTCCCCCACCTCCGCTCGCTGGGGGAGCCGGCCGAGCTGGAGGAGGAGCGGCGCCTCGCCTACGTGGGCATCACCCGGGCGCGCGAGCGGCTCTACCTCACCCACGCGTGGAGCCGCACCATCTTCGGGTCCACCCAGTACAACCCGCCCAGCCGCTTCCTCGACGAGATCCCGCAGCGCCTCGTGGAGTCCATCGACGGCGAGCGGCGAACCTCCCGCTCGGGGAGCTGGTCCGACAGCGCATCGATGACGTCGTCGGCGGCCAGCTGGGGCGAGCGCCCGGAGCGGCGCAGCCGCATCTCCTCGGCACAGCGCCAGGCCAACCGGGAGCGCATGGTCGACCAGGCCATCGCCGCCGGCCAGCAGGCCGCCGCCACGTCCCCCACGGGGGCATCGTTCAAGGTCGGCGACGACGTGATGCACGGCAAGTGGGGCGAGGGCGTCGTCCTCGACCTCCAGGGGTCGGGGGACAAGACGGAGATCACCATCAACTTCCCGACGGTGGGCCAGAAGGTCCTGCTCCTCGCCTGGGCTCCGCTGAAGAAGGCCTGACCAGCACCGCCCTAGGGGGGCAGCGATGCGCCTCACCGACCGGATCGATCTGGCCCGCGGTCGCGGGCTGATCCTGGGGCGGCTCATGGAGCTGGTGGCCGGTGCGCATCCGAACCGGACCCTCGTCACCGAGGCCGGGACGGACCTGGCGCTCACCGCCTCGGACGCGGCCGACCTGGTCGACCTCTGGGCGGGCGGCGTGGCGGCCCGCAGCGAACCGGGCGACCGCATCGTGATCGCCACCCCCAACGGGTACGAGCAGTTCCTCCTCACGCTCGCGGTCTCCCGCGCCGGGCGCCTCCCCGCGCCCGTCAACCAGCAGATGGCTCCGGGCGAGGTCGACCACGTCATCGCCGACTCCGGTGCGTCGCTGGTGATCCGGTCGGTCGACGACGTCGCCAGCGACGATCGGTTCGGCCCGGCCACCCCCGCCGACCCCGGCGACGTGGCGGCGCTCTTCTACACCTCGGGCACCACCGGCAAGCCGAAGGGGGCTGAGCTCACCCACGCAGGTCTGCTCGGCGGGATGTCCGCTGCTGCGCTGGTCCCCACCGAGCTGCGTCGGGACGAGCTGGTCGTGGCCCTGCCCGTCGCCCACATCTTCGGCTTCGCCATCGTGGTGGGAGCGGCGTGCGCGGCCATCCCGGTGCACTACCTGCCGCACTTCAACCCGGTCGCGGTGCTCGATGCCATCGAGGGCCGCCGCTCCACGATCTTCGCCGGGGTCCCGGCGATGTACCGGATGCTCGAGGAGGCAGGGGCAGCCGATCGCGACCTCACGTCGGTCCGGCTCTGGATCTCCGGCGCCGACGCCATGCCCGCCGACCTGGCCCGGCGGTTCAAGCGGATGGGAGCGTCGGCGACCCTTCCCATCGTCGGACCGGTGGGCGAGGCGATCTTCGCCGAGGGGCACGGCATGGTCGAGACCGCCGGTGGCGTGGCGATCCGCGTATCGCCGCCGCTGGTGCCGGCCTCGTTGGGCGGCTCGGTGGGGATGCCGCTGCCCGGCGTTCGGTTCAAGGTGGTCGACGACGACGGGTGCGAGGTCCCGCTCGGCACCGTCGGCGAGCTCTGGCTCAGCGGGCCTGGCGTCCTGCGCGGGTACCACGGCGCCCCCGAGGCCAGCGCCGGCGCCCTCACCGACGATGGCTGGCTGCGCACCGGCGACCTCGCCCGGCGCGGCCCCCTCGGCATCATCAACTTCGAGGGCCGCAAGAAGGACGTCATCAAGCGGGGCGGCTACTCGGTCTACGCCGTCGAGGTGGAGCAGGCGCTCGAGGAGCATCCCGACGTGCTCGAGGCCGCCGTGGTCGCCGTCACCGATGAACGAGACGGCGAGGTGCCGGTGGCCGCCGTCCGCCTGGCCACCGGGGTCACGCTCGAAGCACTGGACCTCCCCACGTGGATCTCCGACCGCTTGAGCACCTACAAGCAGCCGGTCCGCTACGTGGCGGTCGATGCGCTGCCCCGCACCGGCACCAACAAGGTGCAGCGGCGCGAGGTGCTCGCGCTGGTCCTGGGATCTCGCTGACCCGACCGCGCGAGACCGACTTTCATCCGGTCCGGGTGGCGACGGCGGCGGGACGCTGCGGGCACGATGACCCCGTCTTCAGCACCGTGCAAACGGGATGTGGACACGTCGGGCACCAGTCTCGCCCGACGCCCCCTCGCCTGGCTGCCGCCCCGATCCTCCCGCAGATCGGGGCGGCAGGCAGGTCTTGATCGGGCTCCGCCCGTCGATCGAGCCGATGCTGCGCACGTACCGACCTCCGTCCTCGTCTCCCCCCTCGAGGACGGGCGCGCCGTTCGCCCGGGTGGCCCCGTCCACCCGGGTCGACGGTGCCACGCCCGGCTCGTGAAGCGGGGACGATGGGCGGCCCTGGGAGCGGGCCTGGTCGCCCTGCTCGCAGGAGCCCTGGTGCTGGCGCTCCGGTCTGACGGCGGGTCCGTCGGTCGAGCGCCCCGCTTGCCGACCGTGCGATCCGACGGCGTGGCCGGCTACCTGTTCCAGGACCGCGACGGCGACGGCACCCAGGATCCGGATGAGCCGGTGCTCGGTGGGCGCACGGTGGAGGTGTTTGGGACGGGGCCGCTCCCCCTCGGCTCCGCCACCACCGACGCGAGCGGTCGGTTCGTGTTCCGCAAGCTCACGGTCGCCGGGCGGTCGGTCCAGGTCCGGACCCCTCCCGTCATGGAGGGGCCGGCGGTCGCCGATCTGCCGGACAAGACGAGGCTGCTGTTCGCCGCCACCATCTCGCTCGGCCGGTCCGATGCGGTGGCGGTTCCGAGCTACCGGTGGTGCCCGTCCGTCGACGACTGCCCCGGGCTGGAGCCCCCCGACCTGGCCCCCACGTTCGAGTCGGTCGCGGCCGACGAGTACCCGCCCTCCACCGAGTGGGCGCTGGATCGCACCTCGGAGCCGGGGCGGATCCTGCTCCGCGTCGCCACGTCGGTGGCCAACCGGGGCGGGCTCCTCCACGTGGTGGGCCGTCCGCCCGCCGATGGGGCAGAGGAGCGCCAGGTGGTGCAGCGCGTCTACGGGGACGGGGTGGAGCACACGCTCGAGGTCGGCTCGTTCGTCCACCACCCGGAGCACGAGCACGTGCACATGGCTGACTTCGTCGAGCTGCGGCTGCGCAGCACGGCCACGGGGAAGGTCGTTGCCCGCAGCGACAAGCTGAGCTTCTGCCTGACCGACGTCCAGCCGATCGCGCCTCCGGACCCCGAACCGCCCGTCACGCTGGACCTTCCGCCGTTCGAGTGCGGAGCCGACGAGCAGGGCATCAACCGCGGCTGGGCCGACTACTACGGCCGGGAGCTCCCGGGCCAGAGCATCGACGTGACCGGCCTCCCGTCGGGTGGCTACGTGGTGGAGATCGAAGCGGACCCACAGGAGCTCATGCTCGACGCCGATCGCTCCAACAACCAGGCCAGCTTCCCGGTCGTCCTCGACCTGACGGGGCGGACGGTGGTGGTGGTCGGACCCGGCATGGTCGGCCGCCGCAAGGCCGAGCTGGAAGGGACCGTGGCGCTGGCCAAGGCCG
>CALANQ010000295.1 GCA_937926025.1 uncultured Acidimicrobiales bacterium | reverse complement strand
GGGGTCACGCCCCTTCCGCCCCGCCTCGATCCGCCGAGATCCTTCATCGCCACCGCCCCGAAGTAAAGGATGGTGCCCGAACCCTTCCTTCCGCCTGGGCGAAGGCAAGGATCGGGCCGGACGCGTGGCGGCGGGGGTCGTGGCGGTCAGGTGGGGCGGCGTCCGAAGAGGAGGTAGGCGACGGGGCCTGCGGGCTGGACGGTGCCGCCGAGCGCTACCGGGCGGACGCGTAGGGGCGGGGGGCGCGACCGGCGAGCTGATCGGCGATCTCCTCCCAGATCCAGGTGAGGAGCTGGGCGATCTCCGGGTCGCTGTCGAGCAGCAGGTCGCCGCGGCGGCCCAGGATCCGCAGGTGGACCAGCTGGACCTGCAGGTCGGTGACCATCGCCGCCTGGTCCAGGGTCAGGCTGCCCTCGAGCCGCAGGCTGCCATCGGGGTTCACGGTGGACGAGGCCGCCCGGAAGGCATCGCCGATCTCCTCGATGTGGGGCACGAGCGCCCGCGCCACCCGGTCCAGCTCCGGGTCGGTCCGGTGGCCCTGGCCGGCCGCCACCAGCACCAGCTGGCACTCCCGCAGCGCATCGTCGAGGTAGCCGACGCACGCCGGGAACGAGGCCGACGGCAACCCGTCGAGCACGATCGTCCGGCGAGCCTCCTCGGCGGTCATGGGGCCGACGGGACCTCGAGCTCGAACCACACCCGTTTGCCGCCCGCCGGCTGCGGCTCGACGCCGTGGGCGGCGCTGAGCCCGTCGACCAGGATCATCCCCCGGCCGGACTGGGCGAGCGGGTCGGTGCGCTGACGGACCCCGGGCAGCCGGTCGCTCCCGTCCTGCACCTCGACGCGGATGCGCTGGGACGTCTGGCTGATGGACAGGGAGCAGCTGGTCCGGGCGTGCAGCACGACGTTGCTCACCAGCTCGCTCACCAGCAGGGCCATGGTGTCGGCCAGCTCGGGCGCTCCGACCCGGCCGAGCACGTCGAGGCTCCACCTCCGGGCCATGGCCACGCTCGCAGGCGTGGGCGCCAGCTCGATCGACTCGGACATCGGCGGCGACCGTACCCCGCGGCCATCCTGCTCAACCGCCATCTCGGCCGACCACCCCCATCTCGCCACCCGCTGCAGCGGTCCGGCTGCATCGAGTGGCGCGCGGGTCCGCGCCGCGACCGCCACCGGTCCGAGGTGGGTACGGTCGTCCGGTGCCCGATCCCACCGCCGAGCCTGCCGACTGGGTCCGGGTGATCATCACCGTCGACACGGGTCGCGACCCGGCCGCACCCGAGATCGCGTCCGCGGTCCTGTGGGCCGCGGGAGCCGCCGGCGTCGAGGAGCAGGAGTCGGGTCCCGACATCCGGCTGATCGGCGGCTTCGCCGATGCCGTGGCCGCAGCCAGGGCCGCCGAGCAGGCGACCTCCGCCGGGTTCGGCGCCACGGTCGAGACCATCGACGACGACGGGCTCGACGCCTGGCGGGCCTGGGCGGAGCCCGTGCGCGCCGGACGGTTCTGGATCGCTCCGCCCTGGGTCGATCCGCCCGACACCGGCCCCGGCGAGGAGATCCTCTGGATCGACCCCGGCGCCACGTTCGGGTCCGGGTCGCACGCCACCACCCGCCTCGTCCTGGCCCTGCTCGACGACCTGGTCGGTGCCGGGACCACCGTGCTCGATGCCGGGTGCGGCAGCGGCGTCCTGGCCATCGGCGCCGCCCGGCTCGGCGCCGACGCCGTCGCCACCGACATCGACCCGGCTTCGCCTGAGGTGGTGGCCGCCAACGCCGAGCGCAACCAGGTGGCCGCCGCCGTCCGCACCACCACCGACACCGTCGGCACCCTCGCCGCCAGCGGCCTGCGGGTGGACGTGGTGGCCGCCAACCTGCTGGCGCCCGTGATCCGGGACCTCGGCGCCGACCTCGTCCGGTGCGTGGCGCCGGGCGGCGCGCTGATCCTGTCGGGCCTGCTCGCCGACCGGTGGGCCGACACGGTCCCTGCGGTCGCACCCCTCCGGGCGGACCGGGTCGTGGAGGAGGACGGCTGGGTGGCCGTCGTGCTCCGGTAGGTTCGCTCCCCGATGGCTGTCACCCCCACCCGCGAGCTGGACTTCGACGAGGACGACCTCGACGAGATCGCCGCCATCCTCGCCGACCTCGATGCCGGCACCACCGGGGCCGGGTCGGCGTGGGTGAACTTCGTGCCCGAGGTCGAGGCCGGCCACGAGCCGCCGCCCCGCAACCCGGTGGTCGCCATCTTCTCCGCCCGCGGCGACGCCGTGCCGCTGGCCACGTGGACCACCCCGGCCAACCAGGGCGGCCGCCCCAACCTGGGCATCACGCACGGATCGGGGCCCAAGGCCCTGGACCGGCTGGAGCGCTTCGGCGTGCCGCTGGAGGCCGACTGGCTGAAGGTGGCCGATCACCCCCGTCGCGGGCTGGTGGTGGCCGCGCCCCGCCAGGTCGACCACGACCACGCGCTCTGGTGGCTGCTCACCGCCACCCACATCCTGAGCGTCGTGCCGCTCACCGGCAGCTGGCAGGCGCGGATCTACACGCCCTGACCCGGGCGATCAGCCCTGGGCTGCCTCCACCAGCGCATCGAACTGATCGGTGGTCAGCTCGCCCGACGCCCGCTGCACGACCTTGCCGTCGGCATCGACCACCACGAAGTACGGGAACGCCGAGAGGCCGAACGCCTGGGCGACGCTGCTGTTCTCGTCGTCGGCCAGGACCGGCGCCTGCCAGCCCTCGCCCTCGAGCCACTCCTGCGGCGGGTAGTTGTCGGCCCCCGGCTTCACCGAGGTGGACACCGTCATCAGCTCGACGTCATCGGGCATGGGCACGTCGTCGAGGTGCTCCTTCAGCAGCGGCACCTCCTTCTGGCAGTGCGGGCACCAGTGGGCGACGAACAAGATGACCTTGGCCTTGCCGTCGTCGCCGGAGATGGTGATGTCGTTGCCCTCGAAGTCCTTGCCGGTGACCGAGGGGATGGTCATGCCGACCGCCGGGTCGTCGGTCAGGGTGGCGTCGTAGGTGGGCAGCACGTCGGCGACGGTGGCGGTGTCCGACGTGCCCTCCGGTGCCGTGGTGGACCCGCCGACCTCGACCGACCCGGTCTGGCCCTCCACCTCGTCGCTGCCGCTCCCCCGGGCGAAGAAGATGGCCGCCACGCCGAGGACCACGATGACCGCACCCACGCCGATCCAGATGAGGGCGCCGTTCCGCGAGCTGGCGGCGCCGGGGTTGGGGCTGGTCATGACGGGTCCTCCTGGGACGAGGGACGGGCTGCGGCGAGCAGCACGAGGATGAGGGCGAAGCCCGAGAGGGCCATGCCGGGGATGGTCAGGTAACCGAACTCCTCGACCCACTTGATGGAGCACGGGTTGGTGGGATCGCACGACCCCGAGCCGAGGTCCGGGTAGCGCTCGACGAGCAGGTGCCAGATCGAGATGCAGGCACCGATGCCGGCCAGGATCGACCCTGTGATGCGGGCGCCGAGGTCCCGGCGGAGGGCCGCCACGCCGAGCACGACGACCAGCGGGTACATGGCGATGCGCTGGTACCAGCACAGCTCGCACGGCGGGAAGTGGGCCACCTCCGACAGGTAGAGGCTGCCGAGGGTGCACACCAGGGCCACCACCGCGGCCATCGCCAGCGCCTGCGGACCGACCACGGCCAGCACCGACCGCTTCGCCCGATCGACCGCCGGAGACGCCTTCGACCCGAGCCAGAGGACCACCGCCGCCACCACGACGAGCTGGGCCAGGGTGGCCAGCATCGCGAAGAAGAGGGTGACGACGTCGGTGTCCACGGCGGAAGCAGATGCTACCGGCCCGAAAGCCAGCAGAAACCCAGGTGGGAGCGCCCGTCGATCACGCCACCACCGTCCGCTGGAGGCGGTGCAGCGCGCCCCACCCGAACGGGACCGGCAGCCAGTAGGTGAGCAGCCGGAACAGGAAGACCGCCGACAGCGCATCGGAGGTCGGGACGCCGACGCCGGTCAGCGCCGCCGTCAGCGCCGCCTCCACCGCCCCCACGCCACCGGGGGTGGGGGCCGCCGCCGCCACCGAGGAAGCCGTCAGGTAGAGGAGGCCGAGGCGGGCCACCGACAGGTGGATGCCCACGGCGCCGCAGCACACGATGAACGCGGCGATCACCGCCACCTTCGCCACCAGCGTGGACCCGAACAGCAGCACGAACCGGCCCGGCTGGTGCGCCAGCCCCGTCAGCGTCTTGCCCACCTGGGCGAAGGTGGTGCGCACCCGCCGGGCGATCACCCGGCGGCCCCACGGCGTGAACCACACCAGCCCGGCGACCACCGCGACCACCAGCAGGACCACCGCCACGTCGCTGGCCTTCGGCAGCGAGAACGTGGCGCTGGAGCTGGAGCCGGCCCACGCGGCGAACAGCACCAGCACCACCACCTGGCAGATGCCGCTGGCCAGGCTGGTGAGGCCGACGCCCGCCGCCGCACCCCCGAGGTCGACGCCACGCTTCTGCAGGTAGCGGATCCTCAGCGCCATGCCGCCACTGTTCGCCGGCGTGAACCGGTTCAGGAACGACTGCCCCAGCATCACCTGCATCGTCTCGCCGAACGGCAGCGGCTTCGGCACCACCGAGATCAGCGAGAACGCCCCCGCCACGAAGGGCAGCGCCGACAGGATCAGCAGCGGCGGCACCTCGTAGGCCGACACCCGACCGAGCGCCGTGGAGATGTCGGACCAGTTCGCGACGAAGCCGAGCAGCGAGTACGTGATGAAGACGCCGCCCACCAGCGCCGCCACCTGCCGGGCGCCCACCCGCTCGATGTCCGCCAGCTCGTAGGGCGCGCCGCCCGCCGCGTCCTGCAGCCGGTCCCGGACCAGCGGGAGGATCGCCTTGTTGCCGGCGATGGCGTGCTGCACGTCGTCGGGCAGGGCGAGCGGCTGCACCAGGGGCAGCGCCCGGGCGAGGGCGTCGGCGTCCAGCACCCGGGCCGCGGACGCCACCGATCGCTCCGCTCCGACGATGGTGGCCAGGCTCACCGCGAGCATCGCCACGTCGGCCGCCAGGTGGGCGTCGGTCGCCTGCGGCACGGCCCAGTGGAAGTCGATGACCGTCACCGTGGGCCCGCCCGGCCCGATCAGCCCGTCGCCGTCGCCGTCGGCGTCACCGTCGAGACCGGTCGGGTCCGGCTCCGTGACCAGGAGGTGGCCGGCGGTGAGCCAGCGGTGGGCGATGCCCTGGTCGCGCAGCAGTGCCAGCTGGCCCCACGCCGCATCCAGCACGTCGTCGGTCACCTGGTCCAGGTCCAGCTCGTCGAGCGCCCGCCCATCGACCACCGTGACCGCGAGGATGCCGTCGCCGCCCTCGGTCTCCCCCACCGCCAGGACCTCGGGCACCCGGGCGCCGCGCTGGCGGGCCAGCAGGGTGGCGAACGCCTCCTGCTCCACCAGCCGACCCGGCGACCACCCCGGACGCTCGTCGTCGAGGTCCTTCACCCGCAGCATCTTCACGATCCGGTACAGCACATCCGCGGACCGCTCGTCGCTGCCCAGCAGCTTCAGGAACGACCGACGGCCGTCCCTGGTGGTGGCCAGGAACGTCTGGGCGTGCTCCGCCCCCACCTCGTAGGGCTCCACCGCGGTGGCCGGGAACCCGGCGGTGCCCAGCGCGTGCAGCACCGCCCGGCGCGACGCCGTGCGCCGGGGCGACCCGAACACCGCCAGCGCCGCCGATCCGACGACCGCACCCACCGACACGGTGATCGCCAGGTTCAGCGGCACCGCGACCGCGGTGACGATCCGGCTGACGATGCCCACCGCCAGGCCGGCCAGGGCCGCCCGCCGCCACCCGCGCGACAGCACCGGGCCGAGGACGATGATCACCGCCATGTACGCCGCGATGTACGCGCCCGACGGGAAGGCCGCCCCGAGCAGCCAGGACGGCCGTTCGGTCACCTGCACCACCTGGTTCGGCACCACCCGGTCGATGCGCCCCTGGAGCACGGCCATCGTGGTGGCCGCCACCAGCGCCGACCCGACGCCCATCGCCAGCAGGCGCGCGCTCCGCACCAGCACGAAGACCATGGCGATCGGCACGGCCACGGCCAGCAGCTGCGTGGTCCCGAGCAGCAGGTCCCGCACCCACACCGGCAGCGTGTTGACCAGCTCCACCAGGTCCACCGAGACGGACCGCACCTGGCTGCTCTGGCGCACCGCCAGCCCGTAGGTCAGGACCAGCGCGACCAGCGCCACGATCAGCCGGGCCGAATCGACGGGGTGCCGCCGCCAGGCCGCGCCCGAGCGGAGGTCGTCGTCGAGGCCCGGCTCGTCCGCCGCGACCTCCTCCCGCGCCTCGACGCGCCCCGCACCGATCACGGACCGAGTCTTGCCCAGGCAGACTGCGCCTGTGGACCTGCTGCCCCTCGTCGCCATCG
>CALANQ010000294.1 GCA_937926025.1 uncultured Acidimicrobiales bacterium | reverse complement strand
CGCGTCGGCGCGCTAGCGGTTCCGGACCCGCTGGCGCCGTGGCTCCCACCACGCCCGGTTGTCCTGGTACCAGCGCACCGTCTCCGCCAGGGACTCGGCGAAGGTGCGGGTCGGGGCCCAGCCCAGCGACCGCACCTTGGCGGCGTCGACGGCGTACCGCCGGTCGTGGCCGAGGCGGTCCGTTACGTGCTCGATGCGGGACGCGTCGAGGTCCAGGAGGGCGATGATCTCCTCGGCCACCACCCGGTTCGTGCGCTCGTTCCCGGCGGCGATGTTGTAGATCTCGCCCGGTTCACCGGACTGGAGGACCCGTGCCAGGGCTGCGCACCCGTCGCGGACGTCGATCCAGTCGCGCACGTGGAGGCCGTCGCCGTAGAGCGGCACGTCGTGGCCGAGCAGGAGCGACGTGGTGAAGAAGGGGATGAGCTTCTCGGGGAACTGGCGGGGGCCGAAGTGGTTCGACGACCGGGTCACCATCACCGGCAGCCCGTGGGTCTCCGCGTAGGCCAGGGCGATCAGGTCGGACCCGGCCTTGCTGGCCGAGTACGGCGAGCGGGGGCGCAGCGGGTCGGCCTCGGTGAAGGCGCCGGTCTCGATGGACCCGTAGACCTCGTCCGTCGACACGTGCACGAAGCGCGCGACGCCGGCGTGGCGGGCCACGTCGCAGACGACGTTGGTGCCGTCGCAGTTGGTGCGGACGAACACGTCGGGCCCCAGCAGCGACCGGTCGACGTGGGTCTCGGCGGCCAGGTGCACCACGGCGTCGTGGCCCGGCAGGGCCGCTTCGACCGCGGCCCGGTCGGCCACGTCGCCCACCACGAGGCGGACCCGGTCGGCGGGGAGGTCCGCCAGGTTGTCCTCGTTGCCGGCGTAGGTGAGGGCGTCGAACACGGTGATGGCGTCGGCGGTGGTCTCCACCAGGTGGCGGACGAGGTGGGAGCCGATGAAGCCGGCTCCGCCGGTGACGAACGTGGGCACGGCCGGGCCTAGGTGTGGAGCTCGACGGTGGAGTGGTCGCCCACGAGCAGGCGGTTGGCTCGCGGCGCCCGGTCGGAGCGGGTCACCTCTGCGCTGCGGCCGAGGAGCGAGTCGATCAGGCGGGGCACGCCCTGCAGCGACGCGTCCTCCAGCAGGACCGACCCCTCGACCTCCGAGTCGATGACCCGGACCCGTTCGCCCACCGACGTGAACGGCCCGACGTAGCTGTTGACGATGACGGCGTCGGCGGCGATGGCCACCGGGCCGCGGACGGTGGAGTTGGTGATGGTGGCGCCACGCTCGACGATGACCCGGCCGTCGATGCTGCTGGCCTCGTCGACGGTGCCGTCGATGCGGGTCTCGAGCGTCTCCAGGATTCGGCGGTTGGCGTCGAGGACGGAGTCCTTCTTGCCGGTGTCGAGCCACCAGCCGGTCAGGACGTCGTGGCGGACCACGTGGCCCCGGTCGATCAGCCACTGGATGGCGTCGGTGATCTCCAGCTCGCCGCGGGGCGACGGTTCGATGGCGGCGACCGCCTCGTGGATGGCCGGCGTGAAGAACGAGGCCCCGACCATGGCCAGGTTGGTGGGCGGGTGCGCCGGCTTCTCCACCAGCCGGACGATGCGCCCGTCGGGTCCCAGCTCGGCCACGCCGAACAGGTGCGGGTCCGGCACCTCGGACAGCAGCACCCAGGCGGACGGGGCCCGGTGGTCGTCATCGAAGGACGGGGCCGCGGCCCGGTGCACGGCCGCCTCGAACCGGGCGGCGAAGCCGGCCAGGTCCTCCTCGAGCAGGTTGTCGCCGAGGTACATCACGAAGTCGTCGTCGCCGAGGAAGTCCCGGGCGATGCGCAGGCAGTGGGCCAGGCCGAGCGGCTGCTCCTGGGGGAGGTAGGTCAGCTGGACGCCCCAGCGGCTGCCGTCGCCGCAGGCCGCCTCGACGGCGTCGGCGGTGTCCCCGACGATGATCCCGATCTGGTCGATGCCGGCGGCGGCCACCGCCTCGATGGCGTAGAAGAGGATCGGCTTGTTGGCCACCGGCACCAGCTGCTTGGCGCTGGTGTGGGTGATGGGCCGGAGCCGGGTGCCCTTGCCCCCGGCGAGGATCAATCCCCTCATGCCCCTCCGATCGAGCCGATCCGACCCCGCGCCGGACCGTGTCGGACCCTAGCGGCGGGGCTCGGGGTGGCCGTGGAGCAGCTGGTACAGGGCGGCCCGGGCCGGCTCCAGCCAGGGTTCGGGCACCTCGACCTGCCGGCTGGTCACGCCGTCCACGGTGCTGGTGGTGGCCGTGCCCCGGCGGGTCCCGTCGACCAGGACCGCCCACCGGCAGATCCACGGGTGGTCGCCGGGCTCCGACGCCCGTTCCGGCTGGAGGACCACCTCGCCCGGGCGGGCCTTGGCGGTCCGCCCGGCCACGGCGAGGATCCGGTTCCAGCTGGCGCCGGCGAGGTCCGGCACCTGCCCGGCGATCTCCCGGACCCGGGTGAGGTCCGTGGTGCTGTCGATGGCCCAGCGCTCTGCGGCCAGCGCGTGCCCGGACAGCAGCGCCGCCAGCCGGAAGCGCTCCGGATGGCTCCGCAGGTGGACGCCGGGGGTCCGCCGGGCTGCGGGGTCGGTGATCTCCAGCTCGCACGCGCCCAGCGCCCGCTTGGCGAAGACCTCCACCTCGAGCCCGTGGGGGTACGACCGGGGTGCCAGGTTCGACGTGTGGTCGGCGCCGCTGGTGGCGTGGAGGTCCAGGGCCGCCTGCACCACGTACGGGTCGGCGAAGGGACCGTCGGCACCCACCCGCACCACGGTGTCGGCGTCGAGGCGGACCATGGCGATGGCCAGGCCCTTGAGCGGATCGTCCACCGGGCCCCGCACGACCCGGACGTCGAGGGACCCGGCCAACCGGGCGACGGCGTCGTCGGCGGCGGCATCGGTGGTGACGACGGCCACCTCGGCGCCGGTCGAGGTGGGGATCGGGGCCAGGCGCCGCAGGACCAGGGCGAGGGCGGGGGTGCCGGCGACGTCGGCCAGCACCGCCCCGTGGTGGGGGGTGCCGTCGACCGACGCCTCGACCGCGACGACGGACCGGCCCGTCACGCCGCCCACCCTCGCTGCTCGGCCATCACGCCATCATGGCCGCACGGCAGCGGTCAGACGGGGAGCGGCCGGGAGTCCGTGGCCGGGTCCCGGACGGTGTCGACCGGGTTGCCCTGGGTGATGTCCAGCATCCGCTGCAGCGCCACCTTGGCCCACTCGGTGGTGTCGGGGTCCACGGTGATCCGGTTGAGGATCCGTCCCTCCACCAGGTTCTCCAGCACCCACGCCAGGTGGGGGCCGTCGATGCGGAACATGGTGGAGCACGGGCAGACCAGCGGGTCCAGCGACACGATGGTCTTGTCCGGCGTCTCGTCTCGGAGCCGGTTCACCAGGTGGATCTCGGTGCCGATGGCGATGGTGGACCCGGCCGGTGCGGCGGCCACGGCCTTGATGATGAAGTCCGTGGAGCCCACCTGGTCCGCGATGGAGCAGACCTCGTGGCTGCACTCCGGGTGGGCGATGACGATGCCGTCGGGGTGCTGGGCCCGGAACGCCTCGACGTGCGACGGGGCGAAGCGCTGGTGGACCGAGCAGTGGCCCTTCCACAGCAGGAACGTGGCGTCGCGGACCTCGTCGGCGCTGAGGCCGCCGAGCTCGAAGCGCGGGTTCCACACCCGCATGTCGTCGTGGGTGTAGCCCATGGCGATGCCGGTGTTGCGGCCCAGGTGCTGGTCCGGGAAGAACAGCACCTTCTTGCCCTGGGTGAACGCCCACTCGAGGATCTCCCGGGCGTTGGTGCTGGTGCACACGGCGCCGCCGTGGCGGCCCACGAACGCCTTCAGGGCGGCCGACGAGTTCATGTAGGTGATGGGGATGAGCTCGCTGGTGTCGATGACGTCGTCGAGCGCCTCCCACGCCTCGGTGACCTCGTCGAGGTCTGCCATGTCCGCCATGGAGCAGCCGGCGTTGAGGTCCGGGAGGACGACGGCCTGGTGGTCGCCGGTGAGCACGTCGGCGGACTCGGCCATGAAGTGCACGCCGCAGAACACGATGTAGTCGGCAGCGGGCCGCTCCTGGGCCAGCACGGACAGCCGGTACGAGGCGCCGCGGGCGTCGGCCCACTTCATGACCTCG
>CALANQ010000293.1 GCA_937926025.1 uncultured Acidimicrobiales bacterium | reverse complement strand
GATGGCGGGGATGACCCGGGCGAGCGCGGCGTGGTCGCCACTGAGCAGGCCGTCGAGCGACCCGGGGAGGTCGTCGGCCAGATCCACGTCGGCTGCCTCGACGAGGGTGTTGATCATCTTGGGGAGCCCGAGGGACTGGCCGTCGTGCGGCGAGAAGATGCGCTTCACGCCGTAGGCGTGGAGTTCGTCGATCTCCGCCTTCACGATGACGCCGCCGCCGCCGCCGAACACCTGCACGTGCTCGGCCCCGCGCTCGGCCAGCAGGTCCACCAGGTACTTGAAGTACTCGACGTGGCCGCCCTGGTAGCTGCTGATGGCGACGCCCTGGACGTCCTCCTGCACGCAGGCGGTGACCACCTCGTCGACGGAGCGGTTGTGGCCGAGGTGGATGACCTCCACGCCCTGGCTCTGGAGGATGCGCCGCATGATGTTGATCGAGGCGTCGTGGCCGTCGAAGAGGCTGGCGGCGGTGACGAACCGGACGGGGTTCGCAGGGCGGTGCAGGTCGGGCGTGCTCACGGTTCCGAGAATACTTTGACTTCCAACTATCTGTCTACTGACCATCGGATCTCCAAGCGAGTAGCGTGGACCGCATGGTGCGCCCCCTTCCGTTCGACCCCATCGAGGAGGCCGGCCGCCAGTGGGACGTCCAGGGTTGGGACGAGCGGGACGCCATGCAGGCGGCGACGTCGATCATGCGCGCCCAGCAGATCGTGCTGGCCCGGGTGGACGAGGCCCTGCGCCCGTGGTCGCTCACCTTCGCCCGCTACGAGGTCCTCGTGCTGCTCCACTTCTCCAAGGAGGGCGTGCTGCCGCTGGGGAAGATGGGCGACCGGCTCATGCTGCACCAGGCCAGCATCACCAACCTGGTGGACCGGCTGGAGCAGCAGGGCCTGGTGAAGCGGGTGCCGCACCCCACGGACCGCCGCACCACCCTCGCGGCGCTCACGCCCGACGGTCGGTCGACGGTGGTCGACGCCACCAAGGCCGTCGTGGCCGCCCAGGTCGGCGTCGAGGAGCTGAGCGGCCGAGAGGCCAAGGACCTGCACCGCATCCTGAAGAAGCTCCGCGCCGGCGCCGACGACTTCGCCTGATCGGCGTCGGACCTCCTCGGGCGCGGTGGGTGGCCGGGTGCTCGTGTCGCTCAGGCCTGCGGTGTCCAGAGCTCGAGCGGGGCGAAGCGGGCCAGGTGCGTGAAGTCGCGGTCTGCCGTGACCATGGGCAGCTTCCAGCGGATGCACAGCGATGCGAGCAGCGCGTCCACCGTCTTGATCTGGATGCCGCCACGGCGGCAGGCCGCCTGGATCTCCGCGGCTCGGATGTGGTCATCCAGGTCGGGGGTCAGCGCCGGCAGGTAGCGGAAGCGCCGGATGATCTCGTCACGGTGGCGAGGCCCCGACACCCCCTGGAGGAGCTCCTGCACGACGAGACCGCTCGTGTACACATCGCCATCCGACTCGAGGAGACCGAGCAGCAGCTGCGTCGCTGGGTGGTGCACCGGCTGGTCCCGACGGCCCGCCCATCCGTCATGTGTCAATGTGTTTCCTGTCGTTTCAGCACCAACCGATGCTCCCGATCGGCGGAGCGAGCTCGGTGGCGGCTCGCTGGTGCTGATGGCCTGGCCCGGATCCGGTTCCCGCTCACGGTCGCCGTGCCCGGTGCCGATGGGAGGGGGATGCATCCCGGCGGCACTCCGATCCCTCCCGCGCCCCCAGGGCACGCCCCCGGGGCGACGGTGCCGCCACCCGGGCCGCCGCCTGCCCCGCCGAGCGAGCGGCCGGCCGGCAAGATCCCGCCGCTCGCGCTGCTCATCGGCGGCATGGTGGGCGCCCTGCTCCTGGTGAGCCTCGGGCTGGACGAGCCGGGTGCGCCCGCTTGGCCGTCGGTGGCGCCGCCGCTCGCGGTGCTGATCGTCGTCGGCGGCCTGGTTCTGTGGCGCTCCCGTCAGCAGCAGGCGGCCGTGGCGGCGTCGCGCGCGATCCTCGCCGACGGCGGGCAGCCCGTCCCGGTCCGGTTGCGCGCCCAGTGGGGCGGATCGAGCACGAAGGTCGGCAACCGCCTGGTCCTGCGGCGGACCGACACCGGCGAGGATGTGGGCAACGCGCCCGTGGCGGCCCCCGACGGGGTGTTCGACCCGGCCGGCCCGCTCTGGGCCCACGGTCCCGTCCGTCCCGGTGCGCTGGTCGCGCTGACGGCCGACGACGGCCGGGCACCGCTGCTGGCCTTCCGTCCGATCCAGGACCTGAGCGCGCTCGACCCGATGGCCGTCCACCCATCCTCCGATGCGATCAACCAGCTGCTCGGGTGGGACCGGCCCGACGGCGTGCCCGCCGGTGACGTCTCGCTGCCGCCGGACCTGGCGGCCACGGCCTGGCCGACGCTCGGGCGCCTGCAGCGGGGCACGGCCATCGGGCTCCTGGCGGTCTGGTTCCTGCCGCTGGTCTGCCTGGTCCTGCGGCCTGGGTTCGCGACCGCCGTCGCGCTGACCGTGGCCGTCTGGGCGGCGATGTTCGCGTGGCGGCGATGGGGCACGACCTGGGCCACCCGGTCCACCCGCGAGGTGCTGCGGGCCCACGGGTGGACCGCGGTCGATGCCCGCTACGGCGCCCGGGCGCTGGCGGCGGTGCGCTTCGGTCCGGGCCTGCCGCCCAACCCGAACGCCCGGTCGGCTCCGGCCGCGCCGACCGCCGCTCCCGCCCCGCCGGCGGGCTCGGGCTGGGGCTACGCGCCGCAGGCCGCTCCCGCTCGCGAACCGGCGTCGGAGGGTGCGCCATCGCCGTGGTGGCCGAACGGACCGGCAGCGATGCCCAGCACCCTGTCGCGGGCGACGGTGGGCCTGCTCGTCGGCCTGGCGCTGGTGGTGATCGGGGCGATGCTGTTCGCCGCGTCCTCCCGCTCCCCGGAGACCGTGTCGGTGCAGGCCCTGGTGATCGAGTCCCCGACCGCATCCGGGGGTGTGCTGCTGTCGGTGCCGCAGGGCTCGGGGATGGTCGTGGACGGCGTGACGACGGTGCAGGGCCAGCCCTGGGAGACCGGGGACCTGGACCCGGCCACGGTGGAGGTCGGGACGCCCGTGACCGTGCAGGTGGAGGCGGGCTGCTTCTGCAACCCGTCGCTGGACGGCGGCTCGGGGTCCGGTGGCGATCGGCGCGCGCGGGGTCTCGGCCTGGTCGTGGCCGGCGTGGCGGTCGCCATCGTCGGCCGCTTCCTGCCCGCCTCCACCAGCCGGCGCCAGCGGGGCTGAGGTCGCGGTGGAGCCGATCGATCGTCTTCCCGCGGGTCCGGCGACGGCACCCGCCCTGGTGTCGCAGCGGCGGGGTGCCCCGCTCGCCGTGGCCTTCGTCGCGCTGGCGTGCGCCGGCATCGGGATCCTGACGCTGGTCTCGGTGGTCCGGTTCGCCGGGGATTCCGGTCGCGCTCGCGTGGTCGGACCGGTGCCGGGTTCCGATCAGCTGCGCCTCGAGGTCCTCGACGGACCCGATCCCAAGACCTGGCTGGTGCGCAGCGGCCCCTACGGCGATCCGGCACCGGGCGCCGTGATCGATGTGACCCTCGGCGGGTCGTGCCGCTGCGCGCCCCTTCCCCCGCGCGGCTCGGTGATCCCCGGGGTGGCGCTCGGGGTGGTGCTCCTCGTCGTGGCCGCGCTCGGGTTCCGGTCGTTTGCCCGCACCCGCAGCGGGCACCGGAACCAGGCGGCGGCCGCCCGGCGACTCGCTGCGGACGCCGACGTCCTCGCGGTCCGGCTGGCGCCGTCGATCCGCGCCCGCAAGCACCGGGTGTCGGTCCGGGTGGTGGTGACGGACCTCGCCGGCGACGCGCTCGGCGAACTGGACCTGGGCGGCGTCCACGGGGACTTCGACCCGCACGGCGGCTGGTGGCTGGTGGGCCAGCCGTGGTTGGGGTCGGTGGTGGCGCTGGTGTCCCGGGGGCGCCGCCAGATCCTGCTCCCGATCTCCCCGCTGCAGCCCGTGAGCGACGCGCCGCGCTGGTCGGCGACGGCGCTGGCCCTGCTCGGCTGGTCAGACCGCGGCACCGGTCCCGAGGACATCCCGGTGCTGCCGTCCCACGGCCGCGTCGGCCTCGGCTCCGGACCTGCCGGCTCCGGGACGCCGGGGTCCCGCCCCTCCGGGTCCGAGGCGAGC
>CALANQ010000292.1 GCA_937926025.1 uncultured Acidimicrobiales bacterium | reverse complement strand
GCACCGGCGCGCTCCATCCCGGGGAAGCGGCGGACCAGACGGCCGATGGCCTCCTGGCCCTCCAGCCGGGCCAGCGCCGCGCCGAGGCAGTGGTGGACCCCCGAGCCGAACGACACGTGCTCCCGGGCATCGGGGCGGTCGAGGCGCAGCTCGGCGGCATCGGGACCGAACTTGGCGGGGTCGCGGTTGGCGGCGCCGAGGCAGGTCATGACCAGGTCACCGGGGGCGATGGCCACGCCCTCGATCTCCAGCGGCTCCAGGGCGATGCGGCGGGAGAACTGCACCGGGCTGTCGAAGCGCAGGAGCTCCTCGACGGCGTTGGCGTCGAGGGACGGGTCGTCGACCAGGCGGCGAAGCTGATCGGGGTGGTCGAGCAGGGCGTTCACGCCGTTGCCGATGAGGTTCACCGTGGTCTCGTGGCCGGCGAGGAACAGGAGCATCACGTTCTCCAGCAGCTCCGCGTCGGTGAGCTGCTCGCCGTCCTCTTCGGCATGGATCATGGCGGCGAGGATGTCGTCGTCGTCTCGGGTGCGCTTCCACGCGATGGCTTCGGCGATGACGCCGCGCATGTTGAGCGAGGCCTCGATGATCTCGTCGGGGTGCTGCATGGCCAGCAGCGGGTCGAGCACCTGGGTGATGGTGTGGCTCCAGGTGCGGAGCTGGATGGTGTCGCCACCCTCGGGCATGCCGAGCATCTCGTTGATGACGGCGAAGGGGAGGGGGAAGGCCAGCTCGCTGATGAGGTCGATGGGCTCGCCGCGCTGGGCGAGGTCGTCGAGGATGCCGTCGACCAGATCGCCGGCGGTGGACCGGATGCGCTCGACGGCCCGGGGCGTGAACGCCTTCGCCACCAGCTTGCGGATGCGCGTGTGGTCGGGTGGGTCGATGTTCAAGATGGCGAGGCTGCGCTCGAGGGGCGCCTGGCCCTGCTGGACGCGGCGTTCGTTCATCTGCTCGCGGCGGGTGGGGCCGCCGACATCGATGTTGCGCTCCTCGACGCTGGTCCCGGGCTTGCGGAGGAGGGTGTGGACGTCGGCCCAGCGGGTGATGAGCCAGGGACCGAGCGCGGTCTGGCTGATGGGGTCCGCCTGGCGGATGGCCGCGTACTGTGCGTACGGATCGTCGTAGAACCCCGGCTCGAACGGGTTCAGGCCGATGACGGTCGCCGGTGCCGGGTCGCTCATGCCCTGACGATACCGTGTTCCGGGCAATTGTTGCAGTAGGAGTGCAAAGAGTGGTCGATCGATCGATGCGAGGCGCAGCGGCCATCGTCGGGGTGGCCGACGCCGTGTCCCCGACCGGTGAGCTGGACGGCACCGTCCGGGCGCTAGAGGTCCAGGTCATCCGGGAGGCGCTCGACGACGCCGGGCTCACCATCGCCGACGTCGACGGCCTGTTCACGTGCACCACCCCCGGGTGGGCTGCCTCCCTGGAGCTGGCCGAGTACCTGGGGATCGCGCCCCGCTGGACCGACTCCACCCAGACCGGCGGGTCCAGCTTCGAGATCCACGTCCAGCACGCTGCCGCCGCCATCAGCCTCGGGCTGTGCGATGTTGCCGTCGTCGTCTACGCCGCCACGCCCCGCTCGTCGTTCAAGAAGGGGGCCGGGGGCTACACCAGCCGGCAGTCGCTCCCCGGGCCGACGCCGTCCGCCGAGTGGGAGCAGCCCTACGCCATGCGGATGCCGATGGGCGCCTACGCCCTGGCCGCCAGCCGCCACATGCACCAGTTCGGCACCACCGCCGAGCAGCTGGCCCAGATCGCCGTGGACACCCGCACCTGGGCCACCATGAACCCGCGAGCCCGGCTCCAGGACCCCATCACCATCGACGACGTCCTCGCCTCGCCGGTGCAGGCCTCGCCGCTGCACAAGCTCGACTGCTGCCTGGTCACCGACGGCGCCGGCGCCGTGGTGCTCACCAGCACCGAACGGGCCCGCACCCTGCGCAAGCCGCCGGCCCTCGTGCTGGGCACCGGCACCTGCCACACCCACGCCATGATCAGCGAGATGCCCGACCTCACCACCACCGGTGCCGCCGTGTCGGGGCCGCTGGCGTTCGCCCAGGCCGGGCTGACCCCGGCCGACATCGACGTCGCCCAGATCTACGACTCGTTCACCATCACCGTGCTGCTCCTGCTGGAGGACCTCGGGTTCTGCGCCAAGGGCGAGGGCGGGGCCTACGTGGCCGACGGCGTGCTCGCCCCGGGCGGGGCCCTGCCGGCCAACACCAGCGGCGGCGGCCTCGCCTACACCCATCCGGGCATGTTCGGCATCTTCCTGCTGGTGGAGGCGGTCCGGCAGCTGCGAGGCGAGTGCGGCCCCCGCCAGGTCGCCGGCGCCGAGGTCGCGCTGGCCCACGGCAGCGGCGGCGTGCTCTCCGCCATGTCCACCACCATCCTCGGCACGGAGGCCACGGCATGAGCGAGCCGCTCGTCATCCCGGCGCCCGACGACGCCCCCGACCGCCAGCAGCCGCCGATCTCACCGGCGGCCGAGCCGTTCTGGGACGCCACCCGCTCCTGCTCGCTGGTCATCCAGTGGTGCCGTTCCTGTGAGCGGGCCATCCACTTCCCCCGCGAAGCCTGCCCGTCCTGCCTCGGCACCGACCTGGAGTTCCGGCCCGCGGCCGGCACCGGCACCGTCTACGCGCTCAGCGAGATGCCCTCGCCGGGCAACGCGGGCATGAAGGGCCGGGCGCCCTACGTGGTGGCGCTGGTCGACCTGCCCGAGGGCGTCCGGATGCTCTCCTCGATCGTCTCGGCCGACGGCCCGGTCGGTGCGGCCGACGTGGCCATCGGCGACCCGGTCCGGGTGGCCTGGGAGCCCCTGCCCGATGGCCGTCACCTCCCGGTCTTCGTCCGTGCGTGAGCCGGTTGTCCGGTCGGCGCTGAGGTCTGGCACAATGGTTCGTCCCCATCGGTCGCCCTCGACCCCTGGAACTGGAGTCTGATGTCGTTCAAGGTCAACGATCGCGTGGTCTACCCCCACCACGGCGCCGCCATCATCAAGAAGAAGGTGAAGCGCGAGCTCAACGGGGAGACCAAGGAGTACTTCGTGCTCGAGATGGTGCACGGCGATCTCACGCTGTCGGTGCCCGTCGACAAGGCCGAGGAGGTGGGCATGCGCCCGCCGATCTCCAAGTCCGACGTGGATGACCTCTTCCGCCTCATCGCCAAGCGCGACGTGCGCGAGCCGGCCAACTGGTCCCGGCGGTTCAAGAACCACCAGGAGAAGATGAAGTCCGGCGACGTCTACCAGGTGGCCGAGGTGGTCCGGAACCTGGCCCTGCGCGAGAAGGGCAAGGGCCTCTCCACCGCCGAGAAGTCCATGCTGGAGCGGGCCCGCGGCATCCTCGTCAGCGAGCTGAGCTTCGCCCTCAACGTCAGCGAGGACGACGCCCTCGTCAAGCTCGAGAAGGGCCTGGAGTAGGTCCTCGTCACTCGTTCGGCCGCGCCCAGAACTGAGATCGCCCCGACCGATGTGGTCGGGGCGATCTGCGTTTCGGTGCGGGTTCCGGGCGGTGGGGGCTAGTCGATGGTGCCGGTCTGGCGCTCCTGGCGCCTCGTGAGGCGGCCGAGCTCCTCGGCGTGGGCCAGGGCGTTGGCCACGTGCTCGGCCAGGGCGGCACGGTTCTGGGCGATCAGCTCCTCGAGCTGGTCGCGGCGGGTGGCCAGCTCGGGGTCGGACTCCAGCAGCGCCGGATCCAGCTCATGGGACTTGTGCAGCCGCACGTTGTGGAGCGCGGCACCGGCCTTGCCCCAGTAGGCCTTGAACATGCCCTGGTCGAACTGGCCGTCCCGCACCCGGGCGGCGGCCTTGACGCGAGCCGGGGGCTCCTTGATGTCGTGGGCGAGGCGGAAGAAGCCCAGCACCCGGATCACGTAGTAGCTGACATCGACCTCCCACCAGTAGAAGCCCTGGCGGCACGAGGCCTGGAAGTAGTGGTGGTTGTTGTGCCAGCCCTCGCCGAGGGTGAGGAAGGCGAGGAACACCGAGTTCCGGCTGGTGTCGGTGGTGGCGTAGCGGCGACGGCCCATGACGTGGGCGAGCGAGTTGATGAAGAACGTGGAGTGCCAGAGCAGCACGGTGGAGCCGAGGAAGCCGAACACCAGGCCGCTCCAGCCGCCGATCAGGTAGCAGGCGACGCCGGCGGTCCACGGCGGGATCCAGTCGTGCTTCGTGAGGAAGCGCAGCTCGGGGTACTTGTTGAAGTCCCGGATGCCGTCGGCGTCCCAGGCGTTGTTCTTGTCGCAGAGGATCCACCCGACGTGGCTCCACCAGAAGCCCTTCTGCGGCGAGTGCAGGTCGAGCTCCGTGTCGGAGTACCGGTGGTGGTTGCGGTGGTGGCTGGCCCACCACAGGGCGCCCTTCTGTGCGGCCATGCCGCCCCCGAAGGCCATCACGAACTGCATGCCGCGCCCCAGCTTGTAGGAGCGGTGCGAGAAGTACCGGTGGTAGCCGGCCGTGATGAAGAACATCCGGCCCCAGTACATGACCAGGAAGATCACGGCGGCGGTCCCGGTGATGCCGGTCACGAAGGTGAACAAGACCAGGGCGTGCACCAGGAAGAACGGGAACGAGGTCTTCCAGTTGACCCGTTCGTCGGGGGCGCGCTCGATGCCGTGGAGGTTCATGCGTTCTCGCTTCGAGTGGTGAAGGGGACCTGGTCGCCAGCCTACCTACCGGTAGGTAGGGCGATGAAGGCGGGTGCCTGTTGCATCGGTCACTTCGGGTGATCCTCGAGAAATATCCGGATCTGGCGTCATGGTTGGATTCCCCCTGCCTTTCTGCCAGGTACGGATCCGCCCGACCGCCACGGGTGCGGTTCGGCCGACGCAGCAGGGGTGGCAGCGTCGATCGGACCCCGGATCCAAGCGTGGGGGCCGGGGCAGCGTCCCGGCCCCCACGCCTGTACCCGTGCTGGCAGGATGTCCCCGTTCGCCGTTCCCAGGAGGATCCGTGCCGGTCACCGATGAGCCATCCGACGTCCCCGACGAGGTCGTGGCCGACCGCGCCGAGGTGACGGCCGCGGGGGACTCCGTCGACGAGGCCCCGCGCGCCCGCTGGCTGTCCACCACCCAGGTGGTCGTGCTCATCGCCGCGGTGGCCTTCCTGGTGGGTGCCATCGCCTACGTCGTGGGCGACAAGCAGGGGAGCGCCGACCCGCTCAACAAGGTCGACGTCGGGTTCATGCAGGACATGAGCTACCACCACGACCAGGCGGTCCAGATGGCGCTGATGCTGCTGGCCAAGGACGACATCGACCCCGACATGCGGTCCTTCGCGCAGGAGGTGGTGCTCGGGCAGCGCTACGAGCAGGGCATCTTCTCCGCCACGCTCGATCGCTACGGGCACGACTCGTACCCCGGCGACACCGTCATGGGCTGGATGGGCGAGGCCCAGCCGGCCGACACCATGACCGGGCTCGCCACCCAGGAGCAGCTCGACCAGCTGGAGGCGGCCGAGGGGGAGGACGCTGAGGCGCTGTGGATCGCCCTCATGTCCGAGCACCACCTCGCCGGCCTGCACATGGCCGACTACGCGGCCCGGCACGGCAAGGACCGGACCACCGTCAACCTGGCCAACGCCATCGTGAAGAACCAGCGGTCCGAGGTGCTGGACTACGCCCGGTACCGGCGGGAGCACGACCTGCCCATCCCGAAGGGCTTCACCGACCCCACCGAGGACCAGCGCCTCGACCCGCTCAGCTTCCGGGACCAGACGGACTGATGCCCGTCGGCCGAGCCGCCCTCGTCGCCCTGGCCCTGGCGGGCCTCGTGGGTCTGGCGGCGGGCTGCTCGGGCTCCGACCGCGGGAGCGCCGGCGACGCCGGCTCCTCCAGCTCCGCCGCCACCCCAGCCTCCACCACGACGGTTGTTCCCCGGTCCTTCCGGGCTGAGGTGGCCGACGAGGCCGAGGTCGACGGCAACTACCGCCAGGGCATCGCCCGCTCGGGCGACGGCTGGATCTTCACCACCAACAACGCCATCTACCGGACCGACGGCCGCTTCGTGCAGACCGCCGCCCACCTCGATGCCATCCCCGCCGACCTGGCCGCGCAGGGCTTCGACCACCTCGGCGACCCCGATGTGGCATCGGGCCTCATCTGGGTGCCGGTGGAACGAGCCGACAAGACCACGGCGCAGCAGGTCACGGCCCGCTACGACGAGGACACGCTGGCCTTCGTCGACGCCATCGTCGTGCCCCAGCACCACAACGCGTTCGTGGGCGTCGACGGCGGCATCGCCTACTCCACCGACGAGTTCAGCGACGACACCATCGTCCGGTACCGCGTGGTGGACGGGAAGGCCGTGGCCATCGACCCGCTGCCCCTGAGCCGGACCATCGAGCGCATCCAGGGCGGCGATGTGGCCGACGGCGCCCTGTGGCTGTCCACCGACGACGACCACAACGGCGTCTACCGCGTGGACCTCGAGACGGGTGACGTGCAGGACCTGGGCTCCGCCGGCCACGTCGACGGCGAAGGCGAAGGGATCGACGCCACCGACCTCGGGGGTGCCCTGCTGCACGTGCTGGTGGCCGACGAGGCCATCGTCCCGATGTGGGTCGTCGACCTCGAGGTGGCATCCGAACCGGCCTGAGGTCGTGGGCGCGCTCCTCGCCGTGCTGCGGCCCAGCCCGCAGGACGACGAGGAGCGAAGCGCAACCCGGACGGTAGGGGCCGCAGCTGGCCCGTGGGTTTCCGCCCGGTGAACCTTCGCTGGTTCTCGTCTGACGCCTAGGGGAGCGAGCGGTACACGGCGGCCCAGAACGCATCGGTCACCGGCGGCGGGACCGGCGCCTCCCAGGCCTGGTCGGTGAGGAGGATCCCCACCATCTGGTTGCCGGGGTCGTTGGCCCAGGTGGAGCCGAGGCCGCCGTCCCAGTCGTAGGAGCCGGCGGCTCGGATGGGGACGTCTCGGAGCTGGATGCCGACCCCGAAGCCCCATCCGGCATCGCCTGGGGCCGGGCCGCCCGTGGCCGCCTGCTCCGGTGTGAGCTGGTTGCGGGTCATCTCGTACAGCAGCGCGGCGGAGAGGACCCGACGCCCGTCCTCGGTGGTGCCGCCTCGGAGCAGCATGGCCGCGAACCGGTGGAAGTCACCCACGGTGGAGACGAGGCCGGCGCCGCCGGAGCAGAAGACCGGCTGGCCGCGCCACTGGCCGTCGGCGGCGTCGAACACCTCCCGGGTGCCGTCGGCCCGGCGGTTCCCGAAGCAGGCACCGAAGCGATCCGCAGCGTCGTCCGGGACGGAGAACCCCGTGTCGGCCAAGCCGAGCGGGGCGCCGATCCGCTCGGCGACCTGCTCATCCAGGGTGCGGCCGGTGGCCCGCTCGATCAGCACGCCGAGCACGTCGGCGCTCAGGTGGTACAGCCAGCGGGCGCCGGGCTGGTGCTCCAGCGGCACGGCCCCGACGATGGCCAGCCACTCGTCCGCCGGCGGGGTGCGCTGGGGCTGCGGCGGACCGGGCGGCAGGCCCAGCTCGGCCAGCCGGGCGAGCGACGGCTGGGGGCCGCTCGCGGCGAAGTCCATCCCGAGGCCCATGCGGAACGTGAGCAGGTCCCGGAGGGTGATCGGGCGCTCGGCGGGCACGGTGTCGTCGAGCGGGCCGTGCGGATCCCGCAGCACCCGCCGGTCGGCGAGCTCCGGGAGCAGACCGTCGATGGGGTCGTCGAGGGCGAGCACCCCGTCGTCGACCAGCTGCAGGGCGGCGACCGCGGTGACGGGCTTCGTCATCGACGAGATCCGGAAGATCGTGTCGGTGCTCGCGGGCCGATCGGGGTCGCCGTCGATGTGCCCAGCGGCGCCCGCCCGCACCTCCCCGCCCACCGCCACCAGCCAGGCGGCGCTGGTGACCGACCCGTCCGCAACCGCAGCTCGGACCGCGTCGGCGGCGGCGGTCTCCATGGGGCTGCGTTCCATGCTGGGTCTCCTCCGTTCGTCTTCTCGGTGCAGACGGGGCACGGCGCCCGGAGTCATCGGACGCGCACCGGCCCGGGCCGGAGCCCGGGCCAGGACCTGGTTGGTTGGTGGAGCTGGGGAGAATCGAACTCCCGTCCGCGAGGCGGTTGACGACCGCGCTACGACCGTTCCCGTGACGAGCCGTGACGGCTGGCTCGCTGCCGGGTCAGCTGGGCTTGCACCCTCCGCCTCGTCTTTCCGGGGCGTCAGCGGTCTTTCTCGCCGTCAGTGGTCTTTCCCACCGTCAACCACTACTTCTGTTGCCGGGCTGTAGCGGTCAGGCCCCGTGCGCCATTGCTGGTCACGATGTCTCTCTTGGCTAGATCAGTGAATGATCAAGCGGCGAGAGCGAAGTCGCCATCGGCGCTTCTGTTGGTTCCCCGTTTAACGAGTCTGAGAAACTCGGGTCGCACGATCGGCTTCCAGGTCCCCACGTCGAAACCGGTCAGCCCCTTGTCAAGGAACCGCTCGTCGGACACGTGGAGGACGAGCAGCCGGACCAGCGTACCGGCCCCACCCCGACCGGCCACCCGGGGTTCCGGCTCAGCCGGGGAGCCGACCCTCGACCAGGTCGGTGATGGACCCGACGAAGGCCAGGTCGAAGGTCGGATCGTCGCCTGGCAGCGCGTTCCGGGGCGGGGCGGCGATGGCCAGCACGTCGATCACGTACGGGCCGACCTGGCGCGACGTCATGACGGCCGTGGTCGTGGGGGACTCCTTGAGCGATCCGGTGATCTCCACCCCGACGGCCAGCTTCGGGCCGTCGGCGACGCGCTCCTCGCGGGTGACGCGGGTGGGCTCGAGGGAAGCGATCCGCTCGTCCTCGATGACGCACTCGGCCCACCGGGGGGCGAGCTTGCCGGCCATGAACTGGCGCGCGGTCTCCGTGGAGGCGAACTTCAGGACGCTGATGGTGACGATCCAGTTGTCGTCGCCGATCCGCAGGCTGGCGGCGGCGAGGTGCGGGACCGTCGCGGTGGCGCAGCTGCCGAGGTACTCGGTCGAGGCCGCTGGTTCGCTCTCGATGCGGAGCTCCCCGCCGTTGTCCGGGCTGCCCAGGAGGAACTCGAGCTCATCGATGGCGGGCATGGCGCCGTACAGGGCCTCCACCTCGGGGTCGATGGTGGTGGTCGTGGTCGGCGGGGCGGTGGTGCTCGTCGTCGTCGGGACGGTCGACGTCGTCGGCGGTCGGGGTGCGGGGGCGCTCCGCTGGTCGTCGCTGTCATCGTCGCCCGACGCCGTTACGACCAGGCCGGCGATCACGAGGAGCGCCGCGGCCGCGATGATCACCGCCACGAGCGTCACGCGATCGCCTCGCTCCGGGCGACGGGGGCGTTCGGGCGCGAGGTCGCCGGTCGGGATCCCGGGATCGTCCTGCATCGTGCTCCGCCGTTCGTGGGTCCTGCGGGGCGCCACCGGCCCCGGCACGGGTCTAGTCGGCCCGGCGGCGGGCGGCCATGGCCCGCTTGGCGTCGAGGTCCGAGTCGCGCTGGGCGATGACCTGGCGCTTGTCGTAGTGCTTGCGGCCCCGGCCGATGCCGATCTCCAGCTTCGCCCGGCCGTTCTTGAAGTACAGCGACAGCGGCACCAGCGTGAGGTGCTCCTGGTCGACCCGCATCTTCATCTCGGCCAGCTCGTGCTCGTGCAGGAGGAGCTTGCGGGTGCGCTCCAGCTCGTGGCCGCCCTGGGCCGAGGCGTTGGAGTAGGCCGCGATGTGCAGGCCCAGCAGGAACAGCTCGCGCCCGGTGAACCGGGCGTAGGCGTCGCGCAGCTGGACCTTGGCCTCGCGCAGGGACTTCACCTCGCTGCCCTTCAACATGACGCCGGCCTCCCACGT
Source organism: uncultured Acidimicrobiales bacterium (assembly GCA_937926025.1). Taxonomy (GTDB): domain Bacteria; phylum Actinomycetota; class Acidimicrobiia; order Acidimicrobiales; family Iamiaceae; genus Aquihabitans. The sequence goes on along the minus strand of CALANQ010000292.1, from coordinate 6,419 downwards.
GTCGAGGATCTCGTAGTCGCGGTGCGCCTGCCGGTTGGTGGCGACGATGTTCTCGCCCGGCTTCTTCTTCGGTGCCATGTCGGGGCGAGGCTACCGGTCGGCGGCTCCCCGCCACCCGGCCACTACGGTGACGCCGTGCTGCGCATCGCCCGGTCGGCCCACCTCGCCATGATCCGCCATGCGGTCGCCGGCCTGCCCAACGAGGCCTGCGGGCTGCTCGGCGGGCCGTTCGGTGCGGACCTGGTGTCGGCCTTCGTCCCCACCCGCAACGCCGACGCGTCGGCCAAGACCTACTCCATCGGCGCCGACGGGTTCCTGGCCGCCGACCAGGCCCTGGGCCCACTCGGGATCGATGTCGTCGGGGTCATGCACTCCCACACCCACACCGACCCGTACCCGTCGCCCACCGATGTGCAGCAGGCCGACAACCCGCTGCTGCTCGGCTGGCACTACGTCATCGTGTCGCTCCGGGACCGGGAGCCGATGCTGCGATCCTGGATCCTCGACGAGGGCACCATCGTCGAGACGCCGGTGGCCATCGTCGAGGGGTGACCTGAGCCACGCGGAGTGGGGGAACGGCCCCTCCGCCCCCTAGAATCCCGACCGAACCAGTCACCTTTCGAGGAGCCCACCGTGGCGGTCTACGCCAGCGTCACCGACCTCATCGGCAACACGCCGATCGTCGACATCAGCGCCCTGAGCCCCAACCCTCGCGTGCGCATCCTCGCCAAGCTCGAGGGTCAGAACCCCGGCGGGTCCGTGAAGGACCGCGCCGCCAAGTGGATGATCGAGACCGCCGAGGCCAAGGGGGACCTGAAGCCCGGCATGACGGTGCTCGAGTCCTCGTCGGGCAACACCGGCATCGCCCTGGCGATGATCTGCAAGATGAAGGGCTACCCGTTCAAGGTGGTCCTCCCCGAGAACGTCTCCGAGGAGCGCCGCCAGGCTCTCGAGGTGTGGGGTTCCGAGATCATCCCGTCGCCCGCCGGCGAGGGCTCCAACGGGGCGATGCGCCGGGCTCAGAAGCTGGCCGCCGATCACCCGGAGTGGTACTTCCCGTTCCAGTACGGCAACCACGCCAACCCCACCGCCCACTACGAGACCACCGGCCCCGAGATCTGGCGCGACGTCCCCGACATCACCCACTTCATCGCCGGGCTCGGCACCGCCGGCACCCTGATGGGCACCGGCCGGTTCCTCAAGGAGCAGAACCCCGACATCCAGATCTGGGCCATCGAGCCGCCGGCGGGGGAGATGGTCGACGGGCTCAAGAACATCGACGAGGGGTTCATCCCGCCGGTGTTCGAGGACTGGGACGGCTACGACCTGCTCAACAAGAAGACCATCGTCCGCCCCCGGGAGTCCATCGAGTGGACCCGCCGCCTCACCGAGCTCGGCCTGTTCACCGGCATCTCGTCGGGGGCGATCATGGCCGGCGCAGTGCGCTGCGCCTCGGAGATCGACGAAGGCGTCATCGTCACCATCGTCTGCGACAGCGGCTGGAAGTACCTGAGCACCGGCGTGTGGACCCTGCCCATCGACGAGGTCGAGAAGCGGGCCAAGGCCACCATCTACTTCTGACCCGCACCCGTTCCCGCCCGGGTCCGGACGCGACGGTGCCCGGACCCTGGGGGCCCGGGCACCGTGTCACCGTCCCGGCGGGTAGGACGGCGAGAGGGGGCGGTGGCTCAGTTGCCGCCGGTGTTGCCGCCGAACGACGGCGTGGTCGTGGTGGTGGAGCCGCCGCCGCTGTTCTGACCGTTGCCGGGAGCGGTGCCGCCCCCGTCGCCCTGGCCGGGCCCACCGTCACCGTCACCGTCTCCGTCACCGTGGGGGCCGTGCTGGGGCATGCCCTCCTCGACGAACCTCGTGATGCGCTCGGTCAGGTTCTCCAGCCGCTTGTCGGCCTGCTCCTGGGTGATCCTGCCGTCCTCGACCGCAGCGGCGGTCCTGGTCTTGGCGTCGGCCACCAGGGCGTCGATCACCTTCTGCTCGTCGACGCCCTTCTCCTTGGCGATCTCGGCGATGGTCTTGCCGTCGCGCAGCGCCGACATCAGGTCGTCCTGCGAGATGCCGAGGGCCTTGGCGATCACGTCGAACGCCATGCCGCCGGGGCCGCGGCCACCGGGGCCGCCCTTGCCGAATCCGCCCTCACCGGGCGTGTGGGTGGCGTCGACGGCCTCGGCCACCCGGTCGGGCAGCGCGGCCTTCGCCTCATCGAGGCGCTTCTCGCCGGCAGCCACCAGGGCGTCGATCAGCTTCTGCTTGTCGACCCCCTGGTCCTCGGCGACGTCGGCCAGGCTCTTGCCCGCCTGGAGCTGGGTGCGGAGCTCGTCGGTGCTGAGGCCGAGCGTGTCGGCGGCGACCTCCAGGTCGACGCCACCGCCCCCCATCCGGAAGCCGGCCCCGCCCGGACCGCCGGGGCGGCCGCCCTGGTCGGTGGACTTCGGGGCGGTGGTGGTGGTCGACGGGTTGTCCTGCGCGCCGGAGGCGAGCGGGTTGCCGAGCGTGGCGCCGAACACGGCGCCCCCGGCGAGGGCCGCCGTCAGGGCGACGGCGGCGATGGTCTTCTGCTTGCGCATGGATGCGAACCTCGGGTTGCGGCTGGGAGCATCAGGGAGCACGCAGATCCAACCAGACGAACCTGTGAAACGGCTGGGAATCGCGGTGCACCTTGCCCAGAGGAGGCATCGGCACCCCGGGCCGCCGGCTCAAGCAGGCTGCGGCGGCACCGGCTGCTTGGGGAGCGAGACCCGGACCACCGTGCCCGAACCCGGCGTGGAGTCCAGGGCGACGGTGCCGCCGTGGGCCGCCACGGTCCCGGCCACGATCGACAGGCCCAGTCCCGAACCGCCCCGGTGGCGGGTCCGGGCGGGGTCAGCCCGGTAGAACCGCTCGAACGCGTGCGCCGCCACCTCGGGCGCCATGCCCGGCCCCTGGTCGATGACCTCGAGCAGCACGGACTCGCCCACGTCGCGGACCCGGACCGTGATCGGCGTGTCGGGGTCGGTGTGCACCCGGGCGTTGGCCACCAGGTTGGCCAGGATCTGGCGCAGCAGGGCCTCATCGCCCACCACCACGGCCGGGGCCGGGGCGTCGAGCGACAGCGGCCGATCGGGCTCCACGGCGCCGGCGTCGGCCACCGCATCGGCCGCCAGGGCGGACACGTCGGTGGGGCCGAGGTTCAGCGGACGGCCCTGGTCCAGCCGGGCCAGGTCCAGCAGGTCGCCCACCAGCTGGCCCATCCGGGCCGCCTCCTGCTCGGTGCGGCGCATCGCCTCGCTGATCTCGTGGTCGGTGCTCAGGCCGCCCAGCCGGTACAGCTCGGCGTAGCCGCGGATGGTGGTCACCGGGGTGCGCAGCTCGTGCGACGCGTCGGCCACGAACTGGCGGAGGCGGGCCTCGGACCGGGCCCGCTCGTCGAACGACTCCTCGATGCGACCCAGCATCTGGTTGAGGGCGACACCCAGCTCGCCCGCCTCGGTGCCCGGTGCGGTCTCGGGGATGCGCTGCGACAGGTCGCCCTCGCCGATGGCCTTGGCGGTGGCGGTCATCTGCTGGACGGGCCGCACGCCGAGGCGCAGCACCCAGAACGTGACCAGGCCCATCGTCAGCAGGATCGCCGCCGCCGCCAGCGCCTGGATCGTGAGGAGCCTGCGGATGGTCTCGTCCACGTCCTCCAGCGGCAGGGCCAGCACCAGCGGCTGGCGGGCCGGGCCGAGCTGGCGCACCACCACCCGGTAGCGGAGATCGCTGTCCTGGGCGGCCACGGTGAACGGCGACGTGCCGGCGTGGGCCACGGCCTGGCCGAGGGTGAGGTCCGGGGGGCTCGTGGACTCCGCCGTGACCGGCACGTACAGGGTGTCGAGCCTGCCGGTGTCCGGGTCGAAGCGGGCGACGAACAGGGCGCTGGGCGGTCCGTTGCGCTCGCCGGGTCCCTCGTCGTAGTCGCCCCGCCGGGAGTCGGGCTGGGAGCGCTCCAGCTGCTGGTCGACCTGCTTGATCAGGTTGTGCTCGGTGGCGCGGGTGATGGCCAGCGACGCCACCACCAGCACGGCGGCCACGATGGCCATGCCCAGCAGGAGGCGGGCGCGCAGCGACACGGGTCAGCCCCGGGGTTCGCGGATGGTGTAGCCCACGCCCCGCACCGTCTGGATCAGGCGGGGATCGACGTGATCGACCTTCTTGCGGAGGTAGCCGATGTAGGTCTCCACCACGCCGCCATCACCCCCGAAGTCGTACTGCCAGACGTGGTCGAGGATCTGGGCCTTCGACAGGACCCGACCCTGGTTCAGCAGCAGGTAGCGCAGCAGGTTGTACTCGGTGGGGGAGAGCGGGGTCTCCACCCCGGCACGGGTCACGAGGTGCGCCTCGTCATCCAGCTCCAGGTCGGCGCAGGTCAGGACGGCGCCCTCCTTGGCGTTGCCGGTGCGTCGCAGGACGGCGTGGATGCGGGCCACCAGCTCGTCGAGGCTGAACGGCTTCACCAGGTAGTCGTCGCCGCCCATGGTCAGGCCCCGGACCTTGTCCTCGGTGGCGTCGCGGGCGGTCAGGAACAACACGGGGGTCCGGTCACCGGTGCTGCGGATCCGCTGGCACACGTCGAACCCGTCGAGGTCGGGCAGCATCACGTCGAGCACGATCAGGTCGGGCTTCACCTCGGGCACCGCGTCCAGCGCGTCGCGGCCGTTGGCTGCGGGGTGCACCTCGAAGCCGCTGTGGCGCAGCGCGGCCTCGAGCATGGAGCGGAGGTTGTCCTCGTCGTCGACGAGCAGGAGTCGTTCACCGGTCACGGCGACCAGCCTCGCAGGTGACTCTGGGAGTTTCCTGGGAATCCCCTGACATTCCCCTCGGTCGGGTTCGGTCTCCGCCGTGCGGTACCGGGTCGGGTGAACGCGGGCCCCTGGTCAGCGGCGGTCGTAGCCTGGCCCGGTGACCGCCGACCGAGCCGACGACCGTCCCATCGGGATGTTCGACAGCGGGTTCGGTGGCCTCACGGTGGCCCGGGCGTTCATCGACCTGCTGCCCGAGGAGGACCTGGTCTACGTCGGCGACACCGGTCGCTACCCCTACGGCCCCCGCTCGCTGGACCAGGTGGCCGGGTTCGCCCACGAGATCGCCCGCTACCTCGTGGACGCGCACGACGTGAAGCTGCTGGTGGTGGCGTGCAACACGGCCGCCGCCGCGGCGCTCGGCACGCTGCGCGCCCAGCTCGACGTGCCCGTGATGGGCGTGATCGACCCCGGGGTCCGGTCCCTCGTGCGGGCCACCGAGACGGGGCGGGTCGGGGTCATCGGCACCGTCGGCACGGTCGGATCGGGCGCCTACCAGCGGGCCGTGGAGTCCAGCGGTGCCGCCGTCGACCTCACCGTCGCCGCGTGTCCCGGGTTCGTCGAGTTCGTCGAGAGCGGCGAGACCGACAGCGACCAGGTGCACGTGCTTGCCGAACGGCTGCTCGCCCCCATCGTCGAGGCCAAGGTCGACGCCCTCCTGCTGGGGTGCACGCACTACCCGTACCTGGCCCGGACCATCACCGACGTGGTGGGGCGGGACGTGGTGCTGGTGTCCTCCGCCGACGAGACCGCCTTCGAGGCCCTCGCCATGTTCCACGACCGGTCCCCGGCGCCCGACGAACCCGCCCTCGCCCCGGCCGCGCCCGGCCGCACCGGCACCCACCGCTTCGTGTCGTCCGGCGACGTCGAGCGCTTCCGCGACCTCGGCGCCCGCCTCCTCGGCCCCGAGCTGGCCGCAGCCGAACGAGCCCCCTGGTCCCCCTGACCCGACCGCCTGCCCGACCCTCCGGCGCCCCGTCCCCGCCCTCCCGGAACGTTCTGTGCCAGCGGTTGCGGTGCAACCACCACCATCGAAAGTTCGGAGAGGGTGGGGGTCGAGGTGGTCGGTCTGCGACGATGGGCGGCCCGACCCTCCGACCTTCTCCAGGGAGCGACCCCATGCGCGCCGACGGCCGCCAGAACGACGAACTCCGACCGATCACCTTCGAACGGGACTTCACGGTGCAGGCCGCCGGGTCCGTGCTGGTGTCGTTCGGGAACACCCGGGTGCTCTGCACGGCGTCCATCCACGAGAACGTGCCCCGCTGGATGAAGGGCAAGGGCAAGGGCTGGGTCACCGCCGAGTACTCGATGCTCCCCGGCGCTTCCGCCGAGCGCATCGGACGAGAGGCCGCGAAGGGCAAGCAGTCCGGCCGCACCCAGGAGATCCAGCGCCTCATCGGCCGCTCGCTGCGATCGGTGTGCGACATGAAGGCGCTGGGCGAGCGGCAGGTCATCGTGGACTGCGACGTGCTCCAGGCCGACGGCGGCACCCGCACGGCCTCCATCTGCGGCGGCTACGTCGCCCTGCACGACGCCCTCACCCGCACGCTCCAGGCCGGCGGGATCAGCACGCACCCCCTCACC
>CALANQ010000291.1 GCA_937926025.1 uncultured Acidimicrobiales bacterium | reverse complement strand
CGCGGCCGCCGATCAGCCGGGCGGATCGGTGGTGGTGACCAACATCGTGGTGGACCTCGCCACGTTCGAGCGGCACCTGCGCCGGGTCTGCTCGGACGATCCCGTCACCGACCCCGACCCCCGCGTCGCCACCATGCTCGGCGACCTCGTCGCCGACCTCGGCACCCAGGGCACCGACGACACCGACACCGAGCCCGACGTCGATGGCGAGGACGCCGACTGGCACACCATCGCCGACCCCGACCCCGAGCCCGACGCCGTCCCCGCGCCTGCGTCACCGGTGCCGACGCCGAGGGATGGGACCGGGTTCCGGTGCGACACGCTCGACGGGCACCCCATCGACCCCGCCGCCGCCACCGCCGCGGCGCTGCTGGGTCACGTCCGCCGGGTCGTCGTGGGCAGCGACGGGGTCGTGGTGAACATGGGCCGACGCACCCGCTTTTTCACCGGACCCCGGCGTCTCGCCGTGCTGCTCACCCAGACCACCTGCTACTGGCCCGGCTGCAACACCCCTGTCACCGCCTGCGAAGCCGACCACCTCGACGGCTTCGGATCCCGCACCCGAGGACCCACCGACCCCACAAACGCCGGCCCCGCCTGCGGCCGCCACAACCGCTTCAAGGAGCAGGGCTTCACCGCCCGCCGAGACGACCGCGGCCACTGGCACGTCTACCGCCCCGACGGCACCGAGATCACCTGACCCACAGCTACCCCACCTGAACCGCCGACCACGCCCGCTTCCGCGGGCGCACCGGCGCGTCCCGGCGCGAAGCCCCTCAGCGGTGCGGCCAGAGCGCGCGAACGGCGTGCTGCTGGTTGGATGGGGCTATGGAGATCAGCGCCGCCCTCGACTACGTCCGCCAGCACCAGAGGGGCGTGCTGCTCACGCTCAAGGCCGATGGGCGGCCGCAGGCTTCGAACATCATGTACGGGGTCGGCGACGACGGCGTGATCCGCATCTCGGCCACCGCCGACCGGGCCAAGTCCGCCAACGCCCGGCGCGATCCTCGGGTCTCGCTGCACGTGACCGCCGAGGACTTCTGGTCCTACGTGGTGGTCGACGGCGACGCCGACGTCACGCCCACCGCGACGGCGCCCGACGACGCCACGGTCGACGAGCTGGTCGACCTCTACCGCTCCCTGCAGGGCGAGCACCCGGACTGGGACGAGTACCGGGCGGCGATGGTGGACGACCGCCGCCTCGTCATCCGCATCCACCCGACCCACGCCTACGGCATGGCCTGACGAACGCCGGCCTCGGGGCTACTCGGGGTCGTCGTCGGCGTGCGCCCGGTGGCGCCAGTAGCCCACCAGCGAGACCTGCTCCTTCGCCAGGCCCCACGTGTCGCGCACGTGGCGGCGGACCTGGGTCATGGCCCGGCTCTCGGCGCCGCCCCACACGTAGGGGGACCCCGACGGGGCGGGGAGGGCTCGGACGGTGTCGGCCGGCGCGGTGGTGGTGCCGGCCTCGGCCGCGTCGCGGTGCCGCCACGTGACGGTGATGTGGTCGCCTTCGGGGAGCGGCTGCCGAACGCTCCGGTCGCCGACCTCGGCCACCACGTGGATCGGCGCATCTGACCCGAGGGTCTCGAGGATGACGGCGACCGCGGGCAGGCCCGTCTCGTCGGCCACCAGCAGGTACGAGTCGGTGCCGGCAGGCGGTGACCACGACGTGCGCGGTCCCCAGAGGGCCACGGGGTCGCCGACCGCCGCCCGCCCGGCCCAGGCCGAGGCGGGGCCGGTGTCGCCGTGGAGCACCACGAGGATGTCCAGCTCGCACCGATCGGGCCGCCACGCCCGCAGCGTGTAGTAGGCGCCGACGGGCTGGTCCTCCGGTGCCATCTGGCGGGCCGCCTCCCAGGAGAACCCGGCGTCGACAGTCAGCTCGGTGCGGCCGGGCGGCGGGAGCAGCAGGTAGAGGAAGGTGTCGGGCCCGACCGGTGCGAAGCCGTCGGCCAGGTCGCCGCCCCGGAACGTGATGCGCCGCAGGTGGGGGTTGACGTCCTCCACGGCCGACACCGAGGTGACGAACGTGCGGTACCCGCTGGCCGTGGCGATGACCCGCTCCACCGAGGTGGTGCCCTCCTCGCCGGAGGCGGTGCGGGCCTCGATGACCATGGCGAAGAACAGCAGGAAGATCTCGTCGATGTGGTTGAGCGGCGCCGGCAGCGGCACCACGGTCTCGTGCTCGCCGTCGTCGTCCGTCAGCACCAGCGCCAGGCCGTCGAGGTCGAACGCGGTGGCCCGGACGGCGGTGGCGCCGCGTCGGTCGCACAGGATGCGCCCGACCAGCACGGTGGCGTCGTCGTACAGGCCGTTGAGCGTGTCGAGCAGCATCGGCTGCTGGGCGGCCAGCGCCGCAGCCATCTCGGGCGACCCGGGGGTGGGCGGGGCGTCGGTCATGGGACGGTCTCCGTGGCGTTCGACGGCGGGGGACGGTGGTGGCGGCCGATGGGGACGACCAGGGGCGTGCCGGAGACGGGGTCGGTGATGATCCGGGCGTCGAGGTCGAACACCTGCTGCACCAGGTCCTCGGTGACGATCTCGGCCGGCGGGCCCTCGGCGACGATGGCGCCGTCGCGCATGGCCACCAGGTGGTGCGCGTAGCGGCAGGCCAGGTTCAGGTCGTGGAGGACGCAGACGATGGTGCGGTGCTGGTCCCGGTTGAGGTCCAGGAGCAGGTCGAGCACGTCGATCTGGTGGGTGAGGTCGAGGAAGGTGGTGGGCTCGTCGAGCAGCAGCAGATCGGTGCCCTGGGCGAGCGCCATCGCGATCCAGACCCGTTGGCGCTGACCGCCCGACAGCTCGTCGACGGAGCGGTCGGCGAGGGCGGCGGTCTTGGTGGCCACCAGGGCGTCCTGGACCGCGGTCTCGTCCTCGGGGGACCACTGGCGGAACCACCGCTGGTGGGGGTGGCGACCCCGGGCGACCAGGTCGGTGACGGCGATGCCGTCGGGGGAGAGCGGCTGCTGGGGGAGCACACCCAGCTTCTGCGCCACGACCCGGGTGGGGAGGCGGCGGATCTCGTCGCCGTCGAGCAGCACCGACCCGTGCTTCGGGACCAGCAGGCGGCCCAGTGCGCGCAGCAGGGTGGACTTCCCGCACGCGTTGGGGCCCACGATGACGGTGAGCTGCGACGTGGGGATGGCGATCGACAGATCGCGCACGATGGTGCGCTCGTCGTAGGCGAGCTCGAGGTGGCGGGCTGCCAGCCGGGACGGCACCGGCGGAGCCGCCGGGGTCGCTGGCGCGGGCGGGGGAGGAGGGGTGGGGTCCGTGGCGGTCATCCACCGGTTCCGATCTTGTTGGCCCGGGCCAGCAGCCAGAGCAGGTAGGGGGCGCCGACCACGGCGGTGACGACGCCGACGGGCAGCTCGACGGGGCTGAACACCCGCCGGGCCAGGAGGTCGCCGAACACCATGATCCCGGCGCCCACCAGGCCGGCGGGGATGATGCCGACCGCCCGTTCGCCCACCAGGCGCCGGGCGATCTGCGGGGAGACGAGGGCGACGAACCCGACCGGCCCCGCCGCGGCGGTGGCGGCGGCGGCCAGGCCGGCCCCGCTGAGGGTCAGCCCGAGCTTGGAGCGGCGGAGGTCCACGCCGAGGGCGGCGGCGGTGTCGTCGCCGAGCTCCAGCACCCGGAGGTGGCGGGTGCACACCATGGCGACCGGAACCAGCACCACCAGGGCGAGGGTGAGCGGCCGCACGAACTCCCAGCCCCGGCCGTTCAGGCTGCCGGTCAGCCACACCGTGGCCCGGTGGGCGTCGTTCAGCTCGGCCCGGGTCAGCAGGTACTGGACCCCGGCGTGGAGCAGGGCGGTGATGCCGATGCCCACGAGGACCAGCCGGTAGCTGGAGATCCCCTGCTTGATGGCCAGCAGGTAGATGGCCGCCACGGTGAGGCCCGAGCCGATGAGCGCGGCGCCCGTTGCACTGATGGTCCCGGAGCTGAGGGTCACGATGCTGAACACCGCGCCCAGGGCGGCGCCGGCGGAAAGGCCGAGGATGTCCGGGCTGGCCAGCGGGTTGCGGACCATGCGCTGGAAGATCTGCCCGGACACGCCGAACGCGAACCCCACCAGCAGGCCGGTGAGCCCCCGCGGCAGGCGGAGCGTGTGGATGATGAAGTCGCTGTCGCTGTTGCCGCCGATGCCGGTGAGCTCCTTGGCGACGTCGGCCACCGGGATCGGGAAGTCGCCGACGCTCACGCTCCACAGCAGGCCGACGACGACCACGGCGAGGGCGACGGCGGACACCGAGAGCGCCCGGGTGGACGCCCGCCACGACAGCCCGCCGACGCGGACGGTGAGCAGGCCGGCGTGTCGGTGGACGGTGGGGGCGGTCACGGGGTCACAGCTCCGCGATCCGGCGGGGGCGGACGAAGGCGATGAAGATCGGCGCGCCGACCATCGCGGTGACGATGCCGACCTCCAGCTCGCCCGGGCGCACGATCACCCGGCCGATCACGTCGGCCGCGGTCAGGAAGATGGCCCCGACCAGCATGGAGTAGGGGAGCAGCCAGCGGTGGTCCGGCCCGGTGATGGACCGCACCACGTGCGGCACGGTGAGGCCGACGAACCAGATCGGGCCGGCGGCGGCGGTGGCGCCGCCGCAGAGCAGCACGACGGACAGGGCGCTGATGGCCCGGACGTAGCCCACCCGCTGGCCGAGGGACCGGGCCACGTCCTCGCCCAGGGCCAGGCCGTTGAGCGCCCGCCCGGTGAGCAGGGCGAGCACGATGCCGACGCCGATGAACGGGGCGACAGCGGCCACCGTGGCGCCCTCGCGCCCGGCCACCGATCCGACGGCCCAGAACCGGTAGACGTCGAGCGTGGCGGAGTCCAGCAGCAGCAGCGCCGACGTGAACGAGGCCATCAGCGCGGACAGTGCGGCCCCGGCGATGGCGAGCTTCACCGGCGTGGCCCCGCCCCGACCCATCGATCCGAGGACCATCACGAACGCCCCGGCCGCGCCCGCCCCGACCAGGGCGAACCACACCAGGCCCGACGTGTCGGCGATGCCGAACTGCGAGATCCCGATGACCACGAACAGGGCGGCTCCGGCGTTGACGCCCAGCAGCCCGGGGTCGGCCAGCGGGTTGCGGGTGACGCCCTGCATCACCGCACCGGCCAACCCGAGCGCCGCGCCCACCAGCAGGGCCAGCAGCGTCCGGGGGACCCGCAGCTCCCGCACGATCAGGTGGTCCTCCCGGGAGGCGTCGTAGTGGAACACGGCATCCCACGCGTGGCTGAGCGGCATCGACTTGGCGCCGACGGCGATGGACGCGGCGGTGGCCAGGAGGCCGAGCCCCACCAGCACGAGCAGCCCGGTGGCGAGGGCGGTTCGGCGGGGCCGCCGGGGGCGGGCGTCGGCCGGGACCGCGCTGGTGGGGCGGGAGGCGACGGTCGTCATCGGGCATCCGCGGTCGTCAAGCGCTCACGTCGCTGCTTGTTAGGGATGCCTACCATCATGTAGACGGTACGCCATGACCTCGCTCCGTCCCAACCGACGCCTCGCGGCGGCGCTGCTGGCCGCCGCCCTCGCCGTCACCGCCCTCTCGAGCTGCTCGGGAAGCGACGCGCCACCCTCGGCGGCCGCGGGGTCGAACGAGTCCAAGGGCTCGGTGACCGCACCGGCGGGGGCGTGGACCTTCACCGACGATCGCGGCGAAGAGGTCTCGCTCGACGAGGCCCCGAAGGTGATCGCTGCCGACGCCGCCACCGCGGGCGGTCTCTGGGAGTACGGCATCGACGTGACCGGCGGCGTGTTCGGCCAGCTGGAGCTGGCCGACGGCACCCCGAGCCCGGCCATCGGCCTGGCCTCACCGGACGACTTCGACTCGGTCGGCGATGCCACCCAGATCAACATCGAGGCGCTGGCCGCCAAGAAGCCCGACGTCATCGTCGGCGCCATGTGGGATGACCAGCAGTTCTACGGGATCGACCCCGAGCAGCTCGACGAGGTCGAGCAGATCGCCCCGGTCATTGGCATCCGCGTCGACGACCGCCCGGTCACCGAGCCCCTCGCCCGCGTGGCCGAGCTGGCCGAGAGCCTCGGGGCCGACCCCGACGGCGAGATCGCCGATGCCAAGGCCGCGTTCGAGGATGCGTCGAAGGCCTTCACCAAGGCGAACGAGGCCAAGCCCGACCTGCTGGTGGCCGCGGTGTCCGGTTCGCCGAACGAGATGTACGTGGCCTACCCGCCCAAGTGGCCGGACCTCAGCTACTACCAGGAGCTCGGCATGAACCTGGTGGAACCGAAGGACCACCCGACAGCCGGCGGGTTCTGGGAGACGCTCAGCTGGGAGCAGGCCGGCAAGTACCCGGTGGACCTGGTCATGGCCGACGGCCGCGGCGGCAGCCTGGCGAGCATCAAGGAGCAGATCCCGGCGGTGGCGCTCAGCATGCCCGCCCTGGCCGCAGACCAGATCGTGATCTGGCCCGCGGTCCACGCCTACGGCTACGGCAACTTCGCCGCCATCCTCGGCAACCTCACCAAGGCCGTCGACGCCGCCGACCCCGACGTCAACAGCTGAGCCGAAGCGCCCCTCGCCCGTTGCGTCGCCCGCGGCGTCAGCCGTTGAGGCGGGCGTGGATGGCCTTGTGGGCCTTGTAGAGCTTGGTGAACTCCCGGTAGAGCGGCGCGTACGCCGCCCGGCCGTCGGGATCGGGGTGGAACTCGCGCTCGATGGTCACGGCCCGGTTCAGCTCGTCGAGCGACTGGCGGCCCAGCGCCAGCCAGGCCACGAAGGCCGCGCCCCGGGTGTTGGCGTGCTGGGGTTCGGCCACCCGCCGGCTCACCCGGTCGCACACGTCGGCGTGCATCTGGCACCACAGGTCGGAGCGGGCGCCGCCGCCGATGAAGTTCAGGCCGTCGAGCGGCTGCTTGATGAACTTCTCCACCGTGTCGAGCAGCCAGCGGCTGTTGAAGGCCACGCCCTCGAACACGGAGCGGACCAGGTCGGGCCGGGTGGTGGTGAGCGACACGTTGTTCCAGCCGCCGCGGATGGTGTGGTCGTCGACGGGGGTGCGCTCGCCGTTGAGCCACGGGGTGAAGATCACGTTGCCCGAGCCCGCCGGCGACGAGGCGGCCAGCTCGTTGGCCTCGTCGACGTCGCGGATCATCTGCGCCTGGTCCCGCAGCCACAGCAGGGCGCCGCCGCCCACCTCGTGCTCGTTGGCCAGGAAGTACCGGCCGGGCACGGCGGAGGGGAGCGCGGCCTGGTTGTTCAGCAGGTCGGTGCGCTTGGTGGGCAGGTGGCACGACAGCCAGGAGCTGGTGCCCATGTAGAGGTGGCCCTCGAAGTCACCGAGGGCGCCCGAGCCCACCACCGCGGAGTGGACGTCACCCGTGGCCGTGACGACCTTCGTGGCGGCGGCGAGGCCCCACTCCTCGGCCACCGCCGGGAGCAGCGAGCCCACCACTGATGCCGACGGCACCAGCTCCGGGAGCTGCGCCTCGGTCAGCCCGCACCAGCCGAGCAGCTGCGGGTCGTAGCGCACGTGCGTGAGGTCCCGGTTGTCGGTCATCCAGTGCGCGGTGATGGAGTCGTAGGAGGCGCAGATGCGGCCGGTCAGCCGGGCGTTCAGGTAGTCGCACGGCTCCAGGAACTTCGCTGCCGAGCGGTACACGTCGGGCTGGTGGTGCTTCAGCCAGAGGATGTGCCCGATGGGGTCCTTGCCGGAGTGGCTCGGGATGCCGCCCGTCTTCTGGATCCACGCCTTCAGGCGGAAGGCGTCGTAGCCGGCCACGTTGAGCCGGCCGGTGACCAGCTCCTCCACGTAGGGCGCGCCGCGCGAGTCCATCCAGATGACGGCCGGGTAGAGGTGCCGGCCCTCGGCATCGACCGCCACCGTGCCGGACCACTGGCTGGTGACGGACACGGCGACGACGTCGTCGGGGCTGACGTGCCCGGCGTCGAGCAGCCGCCGGACCGCCGTGGTGATGGCGGCCCACCAGCCGTCGGGGTCCTGCTCCGCCCCACCGTCGCCGAGCAGCTCGAGCGGCGTCGGCTCGAACTCGTGGGCGGTGATGCGCCCTTCGGGGGTCACCAGGGCGGCCTTCGGCCCCCCGGTCCCCAGGTCGATGGCCAGGACGTGCTCGGTTCCCATGTGGTCGTGATCCCTCCAGAGCGTGCGAGCGCACGTTAGTGAGCCGGTCCCGCGCCGCCCCCACCTCGCCCCACCTCGCCCCGCCCGCGGGTCGGGCGCGATGCTGGACCCGTGGACATCGTGCTGGTGCTCGTGGTGGTGCTGGTCCTCGTCGTCGTGCAGATCCGCCGGCGCGGCTCGCGCCTGCAGCGCGCCGAGGAGCTGCGCCGCTCGGCCGACCTGCCCACCAAGCCCCGCTCGGACTGAGGGCCGACGACCGGCTCAACCATCGGGCCTGACCTGCCGATACGACGGCATGGCACGACCCTCCCGGCCTGGATTCCCCGCGTTCGCCCTGGCTTCGGCCCTGCTGATCGGGGTCGTCGCCTCGGGGTGCAGCAACGCCGAGTCGAAGGTGTCGGCCGACGCGGTCCCGACCACCATCGACATCGCCGAGAACCCCGACGGCGGGTCGTTCCGGCTGCTCACCTACAACGTGCAGGGCCTCCCGGTCGAGATCAACGAGGGCCGGCCCGACCTGAACCTGCCGCTGATCAGCCCGCTGCTCAACGACTACGACCTGGTGCTGACCCAGGAGGACTACGACTGGTGGAAGCCCGACGGGCTCGCCTCGGGGTTCGACTTCGTGAACTACCACGGGCGCCTGCGGGCGAAGGCCCGCCATGAGTACCAGTCACCCCGGCACCCCGGGCCGGAGGCGGTGGGCATCGACCTGTCCCAGCGGCCCGACATGGAGCTGGGCGACGGGCTCGGCATCCTGGCCAACCTCCCGGTCGAGGGCGATGAGCGGGTGCCGTGGACCGGGTGCTTCGGCGGCTTCAGCCAGGACGACGGCGGGAAAGCCGACTGCCTGGCCATGAAGGGCTTCCAGGTGACCACCCTCACGCTGCCCAACGGTGCGCTGGTCCACGTGTACAACCTCAACGCCGAGTCCGGCACCAACCTCAAGGACCAGGCGCTCCAGGTGGCGGACGTCGAGCAGCTCGCCGAGCACATCGCCGGGCAGCCGCGGGGCGATGCTGTGATCGTGGCCGGCCACACCAACCTGGTCCTCGACGACGCCGACGCCGCCAGCGAGCACGGCCAGGACGGACGCATCTGGCGGAAGTTCCTGGAGGCCACCGGGCTCACCGATGCGTGCGAGACCGGGACCTGCGATGACCGCTCGGTGGACCGCATCGTCTACCGGTCCGGCGATGACGTCGACCTGGTCGCCACCGCGCAGGTGGACCGCTCGGACCGGTTCGTCGACGACGACGGCAAGCCCCTGAGCGGGTTCTCGCCCATCGAGGTGGGGTTCGACTGGCATCCGCCGGCCGGGTGAACACGGGCCGAACGCCGGGTGACGGCGAGGTGTCCCCGGCACCGTAGGCTCGCCGCCCATGGAGAACCGGGGGACGCGGAGGGCAACGGCGCGCGCGGTCGCGCTGACGATGGGGCTGGCGGTGGGTGCGCTGCTCGTGTCGTGCAGCAGCGGCGGCAGCGATGCCGACGACGGCGGCGGAGGTGGCGGCTCGGCGTCGACCACCGAGCCGGCGGGCGCGCCCTCGGGCGAGTTCAGCCTGCTGTCGTACAACGTCGCCGGCCTCCCGCAGGAGATCTCCAAGGAGCAGCCGGGCACCAACCTGCAGAAGATCAGCCCGCACCTCGACGACTACGACGTGGTGATGACCCAGGAGGACTTCGACTGGTGGAAGCCGGGCGGCCTCGCCGACGGCCTCGACTTCACGAAGTACCACGAGCGGCTCCGGGCCGACGCCCACCACGAGTACCGCACCGACCCCCACCCCGGTCCGGAGGCGGTCGGCATCGACATCGAGGCGGACCGGCCGAACATGGAGCTGGGCGACGGCCTCGGCGTGCTGTCGATCTACCCGATCGCCGACACCGTCCGGGTGCCCTGGGACTCGTGCTACGGCGAGTTCGACTCGGGGGCCTCGGACTGCCTGGCCATGAAGGGGTTCCTCCTCACCCGGCTCCAGGTCGCCGACGGCGTCGTGATCGACCTGTACGACCTGCACGGCGAGGCCGGGGGCGGGGCCGAGGACCAGGCGATCCAGGCCGAGGACTTCCAGCAGCTGGCCGAGTACATCCAGCAGAACAGCAAGGGCCGCCCGGTCATCGTCGGCGGCGACACCAACCTCCACACCGACCCGCCCGGTCCCGACGCCCACGAGGACAGCGCCGACGGGGCGGACCTGGAGATCTGGGAGCAGTTCCTGGAGTCCACCGGCCTCACCGACACCTGCGAGGCCACCGACTGCGACGATCCGGGCCGCATCGACAAGATCGCGTTCCGCTCCGACGCCGGCATCGAGCTCACGCCGAAGAGCCACGAGTTCCAGACCGACGTCTTCGTCGACGAGCAGGGCGAGGACCTGAGCGACCACCAGGCGCTCGAGGTCCTGTTCGCCTGGGAGCGCGCCTGAGCCGCCTCGCGGGGCCCGGCCGGAGGTGCAAGGCTTCGCCTCCATGACGCAGGTGAGCACCCCGCCCGCCGAGGGGCCGGCCGGCGCCGACCCCCAGGAGGCCATCGAGCTGTCGGCGCGGCTGTTCGACGCCGTGGCCGGCGCCGTCCGCGGCAAGGACGACGTGGTCCGCCTCAGCCTGGTGGCGCTGCTCGCCGGCGGGCACCTGCTGGTGGAGGACCTGCCGGGAACCGGCAAGACCCTCCTCGCGAAGAGCCTCGCCGCCGCCCTCGGCGGCCGCTTCGGCCGCGTGCAGTGCACGCCCGATCTGCTGCCGTCGGACATCACCGGCACGTCGGTGTACTCCGCCGCGGACGCGTCGTGGACGTTCCGGCCCGGGCCGCTGTTCGCCCACGTGCTCCTGGTCGACGAGGTCAACCGGGCGTCGCCCCGCACGCAGGCGGCGCTGCTGGAGCCCATGGAGGAGCACCAGGTCACCGTCGACGGGCGGACCCACCCGCTGCCCGAGCCGTTCTTCACCGTGGCCACCCAGAACCCCCACGGGCAGATCGGGACGTTCCCGCTGCCGGAGAGCCAGCTGGACCGCTTCGCCCTCGTCCTGTCGATGGGGCTGCCGGACCGGGCGGCGGAGCGGGAGATCCTCACCGGGCGCGGCGGCAACGACGCCTATGCCGAGATCGAGCCGGTCACCGACCCGGCTGCGGTGGCGGCGGCCGTGGCCACCGTGCACCGCGTGTACTGCGCGCCGGCCCTGGTGGAGTACGTGCTGGACCTCACC
Organism: uncultured Acidimicrobiales bacterium; assembly: GCA_937926025.1. Lineage (GTDB taxonomy): Bacteria > Actinomycetota > Acidimicrobiia > Acidimicrobiales > Iamiaceae > Aquihabitans. The sequence goes on along the minus strand of CALANQ010000291.1, from coordinate 4,883 downwards.
GCGGCCACCCGGTCCCACCCCGACCTCACCGTGGGCGCCTCGCCCCGCGCCTCGGTCGGGCTCCTGCAGGCCGCTCGCGCTCACGCCGTGGTCGCCGGTCGGCCCCACGTCACCCCCGACGACGTGCAGGCCGTCGTCATCCCGGCGTTCGCGCACCGGGTCAGCGTGGGCGGAACGGTGAACACGGCCTCGGGCGCCGCGGTCGTCGCCGACATCGTCGCCCGCACCGACGTGCCCCGGCCGTGACCGCCGTCCGGCGAGCGGAGCGGTCCGGCTACGACCGCGTCGGCACCTCCCGGCTCACCGCGCTGGGGACCGTGCTGGTGCTCGCCCTGTTCGTCAGCGCCGCCAACCCGCCGCCCAGCACGGACCGCCAGATCCTGGTCCTGATCTGGGCCGGGATGGTGGCCGCCCTCGTGATCGGCATCCTCTGGCCCCTGGTGGCGGTCCGGCGGGTGGCGGTGACCGTGGCCGCACCCCGCGACGCCACCGTCGGCGACCAGGTGCCCCTGGAGGTCGAGGTGGCCGGCCGCGTCACCAGCTGCGAGGTGCGGGCCCTGGACCCGACCGGCCCGTGGCACAAGGTGCGGGGCGGTTCCCGCGGCGTCCTGGCCCACCTGGCGGACCGTCGGGGCGTGTTCCGCGCCATCCGGGTGGAGGTGCGGACCACGGCACCCCTCGGCCTCCTCGCTGCGCACCGGGTCCTGGAGGTGCCCCTCGGCCACGCCATCGACGTGGCCCCGGTGCCGCTCGCCGTCGACTGGGTCCCGGCGCCGGCGCCGCTCGACGACGGGGTCGACGACACCGCCCTCGCCGCCCTGGGCGGCGACCTGGTCCGCTCGGTCCGCCCGTACGCGCCCGGCGACCCGGCGCACCTCGTGCACTGGCCCTCCACCGCTCGCACCGGGACGCTGGTGGTGCGGGAGCTCGAGCCGCCCGCCCCGCTCGGCCAGGCCGTCGTGGTGGACCTCCGCGACCTCGGGCCCGACAAGGAGCGGGCGGCAGCGTACGCACTGGGCGCGGCCCGTGCCGTGCTCGCCGCCGGCGGCGAACTCGTGCTGTGCACCGCCGAGGTCGACGGGCCCGTCACCGCACGCGTCGGCGGTCCGCTCGATGCCGGGCGGCGCCTGGCCCGGGCGGTCGCCGCCGCACCGGGGGAGCCGCCCGAGGGCTGGCCGGTCGTGGAGATCGGCCGGTGAGCGACCTCGTGCCCCGGGCCCACGCCGATCGGGCCGGCGCCCCGCGCTGGCTGTTCTGGTCCCTCGTCGTCGCCGTCGCCGTCACCACCGGCGTGGCCACGCAGGCCGCGTTCGCCAACCGCGTCGATCCGGTCCCGGGGTTCCTGCTCGGTGCCGGTCTGGGCGCCCTGGCCATGGTGGGCCTCCCGTCGCTGTCGATCCGCCTGCTGGCCCGGGTCCTGCTGCTGGTGTCGGCGCTGGGGCTGGTGCGGTTCGGGTTGGTGGTGGGCTCCCTCGCGACCGGGGGCCAGGGCCTGCTGGTGTGGCTGGTGGCCGCCGTCTTCGTGCTGGTGCTCTCGGACCGGGTGGCCACCGAGTCGTCCGCGCCGCTCCGCACCGACCGCCGTCCCGGTGCCGCTCCGGCGGAGGGGTCGACCACCGGCGCCGGCTCGACCCTGCGGTCCGCGGCGCTGATCGCGGGGGCCGTGGTGCTGGTGGCCGTGGTCCTGGCCCCGGTCCTGCTGCCCCGAATGGGTCGGGCCGTGGAACCGGGCGACGGCGCCACCCTGCGCCCGGGCCAGGACGAGGCGTCGGCCCTCCAGGCCACGGACTCGCTGGACATGACCAACCGCCCGGAGCTGACCGACCAGATCGTCTTCACGGTGGACACCGACCGCGCCACGTTCTGGCGGGGGCAGACCTTCGACGTGTGGGACGGCCGCCGCTGGACCCGCAGCGACCCCCGGTTCATCCCGCTCGCCGGGCCGGACACCCCGCAGATCGGGGCCGACGACCTCGGCGCCCGGGGCTCCGACGTGGTGGAGCAGCGCTTCAAGATGGTGGTCCCCTTCAACGACGTCGTGTTCGCCGCGCCCACCGCCGTCGAGGTGCAGGTGGACCGGCCCGTCCGCCAGCGGGCCGACGGCACCCTGGTGTCGGCGCCGCTCGGCCGGGGCGCCGCCTACACCGTGACCAGCCGGCGCATCCCCCTCACCGCGGAGCAGCTGCGCGCCGTCGACGGACCCATCCCCGAGGCCGTGCGCCAGCAGTACGCCCAGCCCCCGGTCACCACGGACCGGGTGCGCGCCGCCGCCACCGAGATCACCGCCGGCGCCGCCAGCCAGTACGACAAGGTGCTGGCCCTCGAGCGCTGGATGGGCAGCCGGGTGGAGTACTCGCTCGACGCCCCGCTCGCCCCCAAGGACGTCGACGTCGTCGACCACTTCCTGTTCGACGCGGAGCAGGGCTGGTGCGAGCAGATCGCGTCCTCCCTGGTGGTGCTGGCCCGGGCCAACGGCATCCCGGCTCGGCTGGTCACCGGCTACGTCCCGGGTGACCACGACCCCGTCACCGGCCAGTTCACGGTCCGCGAGCGCGACGCCCACGCCTGGGCCGAGGTGTGGTTCCCGGAGGTCGGGTGGGTGCCGTTCGACCCCACCGCCGACGTCCCCCTCGCCGGGTCGGACCGGTCGGAGCCCACCATCGCCGAATGGCTCATGGACCACCTGGTGGTCATCGGCCTGGTGGTCGGCGCCCTGGTCCTGCTGGTCGGACCGGTCCGGGTCCTCGTGTCCCGGGCGCGGGCCCGGCGGGCCGCTCGGCCCGTCGGCTGGGGCGCGACCGCCAGCGCCGCGCTGGACCGGCTCGGGGCCCGCGGCGCCGACGAGACCGCCACGGCGTACGGAGGCGTCCTGGCTCGCCGCTACCGGGATCCCCGGTTGCAGGAGGTCGGCCGTCTCATCGACGACGCCACCTTCGCGCCGGCACCGCCGGACCCTGCCGCGTGCGCCGGGGCCGATGCCGTGCTCGCCGAGCTCGGCTCGGCGCCCGTCCCGGAGCAGGAGCCGGCTCCGGTCGGGGCAGGATGACCGGTGCGGGAACGTTCGGCGGATCCCCGACCTCGTAGGGGCGTGCACGCGACCACCGTGGAGGCCCTGGTGTCCGAGGAAGCGGGGCCGCGCCTGCGGGCGGCCACCGATGTCGATGCCGCGTTCGACGCGCTGTTCCAGCGGGAGCGGGTCCCCATGGTGCGGGTGGCGTACCTGCTGGTCGGATCCGAGTCGCTGGCCGAGGAGATCGTGCAGGACGCGTTCGCCGCCGTGTACGTGCGCTGGGCGCGCATCGACAACCCCGGCGGGTTCCTGCGGCAGTGCGTCGTCAACGGTGCGAGGTCCGCGCTCCGGCGCCGGGCCCTGGAGAAGCGCAAGGCGCCGCTCCTGGTCGATGACCGCACCGCGCCGGCCGGGCGGGAACTGCTCGACGCGCTGGCCGCGCTGCCCATCGGCTGGCGGTCGGTGGTGGTCCTGCGGTTCTACGAGGGCATGAGCCAGGAGGAGATCGCCGTCGCGCTGGACATGCGCCTCGGCACCGTGAAGTCCAGCCTCCACCGCGGCCTCGCCCGCCTGCGAGAGGCGCTGGAACCGTGAGCGGCGATCCCACCCGCGGCGACGGGCTCGACCTCGACCGGGACCTGGCCGAACGGCTGCACGCGGCGGCCGACCGGGTGGAGGGCCGCGGCGTCACCCGCGCCGGGGTGGCCGAGGCCGCGGCTCGGCGGCAGCGCCGCCAGCAGGGGCAGGCCCGGGGCGTGCTCCTCGGGGTGGCCGCGGCGGTCCTGGTGGTCGCCGGTCTGCTGGCGGTCCTCCGCCCCGGCCGCGACGGCGCGGATCAGCTGCGGTTCGAGACGCCCGCCACCGCCACCACGTGCCCGGCGCTGGAGGCCCTGTCGGCCCCGGCCGGGTGGTTCCGCCTGACCGCCGAGCAGGCGTCGGTGCTTCGGTCCGCCGGGGCCATCACGGCTTCGGAGGCCGAGGGCATCGACGCCCACGCCGTGCTGCTCACCCACCAGGACCTCCTGACGCTCAGCGACCCGGTGACCGGGCCGTTGGCCGATCAGGTGGAGGACCTGGGCTACGAGGATGCGGCCGGCCTGGCGCTGCTCCGCGACGAGGGTCAGCTCACCCCGGCGCAGCAGGACGACATCGACGCCCGCATCGCGCCCGTCCTGGATCAGGAGCAGGTCGACCGGGTGTTCGCCGCCTTCCCGGACCTGCAGGCGGTGGTGGCCGGCGGCCAGCCGTTCCCCACCGGTACGCCCGAGTTCGCACCGTCGGGCCCGATCCAGCTGCCCGTCCCGCCCTCGGTCGCCGGTTGCGCCACCACCACCGGAGGGTGAGCCGCCGCGCGGTCCGCCAGTAGGGTCGGCCGGTCCCGGACCCGGAGGTTGACCGTTGACCGTGCACGTCGAGATCGTCGGAGCAGACCAGGCCATCACCGTGGTCACGCTGGATCGGCCGGAGCGGCGCAACGCCCTCGACCACGCCACCCTGGGCGAGCTCACCGAGGTGCTCGAAGCGGCTCAGGCCCGGCCCACCCGGGTGCTGGTGCTCACCGGTGCCTCCGGCCACTTCTGCGCGGGAGCCGACCTCCAGGGCGTCGAGGACGCCAGCTTCGCCACGCTGCTCCAGGGCGTCCTGGACCGCCTCGTCGGCGTCTCGTTCCCCACCATGGCCGCCATCGAGGGTGCGGCCCTCGGCGCCGGCACCCAGCTCGCGGTCGCCTGCGACCTGCGGGTGGCCACGGCGGGCGCCTCCTTCGGCATCCCCGCCGCCAAGCTCGGCCTGATGGTCAACCACTGGACGGTCCAGCGCGTGGCCACGCTCCTGGGCCCCAGCACCGCCCGGGCCGTGCTGCTGGCCGCCGAGG
>CALANQ010000290.1 GCA_937926025.1 uncultured Acidimicrobiales bacterium | reverse complement strand
GGCGACCACCGAGATCTACACTCTTTCCCTACACGACGCTCTTCCGATCTCCTCGACCGCGCCCCAGTCCGAGACGACCAGCCCGTCGAAGCCCCACTCGTCGCGGAGCACCTCGGTCAGCAGCCACGGGTCCTGTGATGCGTGCACGCCGTTGATGCGGTTGTAGCTGCACATCACGGTCCACGGCTGCGCTGCTCGCACCACCCGCTCGAACCCGGCCAGGTAGAGCTCCCGCAGCGGCCGCTCGTCGACGTCGGCGCTGACCCGGAGGCGGTCGTGCTCCTGGTTGTTGACGGCGAAGTGCTTGAGCGACGTGCCCACGCCTCGGCCCTGGATGCCCTCCACCATCGCCACGCCCAGTTCGCCGGCCAGCACCGGGTCTTCGGAGAAGTACTCGAAGTTCCGGCCGCACAGCGGCGACCGCTTGAGGTTGATGCCGGGCCCGAGCACCACGCCCAGGTCCTGGGCCCGAGCCTCGGTGCCGATGGCCGCACCCACGGCGCGGACCAGGTCGATGTCCCAGCTCGATGCCAGCGCCGACGCCGTCGGGAAGCAGGTGGCGGGCACGCTGGACCCCAGGCCGACGTGGTCGTTGCGGTCGGCCTGCTTGCGCAGCCCGTGCGGCCCGTCCGCCACCATGATCGACGGGATCCCCGCCCGCTCGACCCGCCGGGTCCACCAGAACCCCGACCCCGACACCAGCGACGCCTTCTCCTCGAGCGTCAGCTCGCCCAGCACCGCCCCCACATCGAACCGATCTCCCATGGCCGGATGATCTACCACCTCCCGCACCCCCACGAACTTTCGATGCGGACCGTTGCTCTGCAACGACAACCGTCGAAAGTTCCGGGGAAGCGGTCCGCAGGTCGCCGAACTTTCGGTGCGGACCGTTGCTCTGCAACGACAACCGTCGAAAGTTCCGATAGCGGGGACGGGTGGGGGGGGTGTCGCTAGACGTTGCGGCGGTGATCTCGCCCAGCGAGCAGGAGCGGACGGCGTCCATCAGGACCTCGAAGAGGTTGTCGCCGGCGAGGGCGGCGTCCTGGAGGCGGGCGAGGGCGGCGGGGCGCTCGTCGGCGTGGGCGGTGTGGAACGCCTCGAGCCGGCGGAGCTGGGACTGCTTCTCGTCGTCGGTGGAGCGGGCCAGCTCGATCTCGACGTGCTCGGTGGCCTCGGCGCCGTCGGGCGGCGTCGGCGGCAGGAACGTGTTGACGCCGATGAGCGGGAGGGTGCCGTCGTGCTTGCGGGTCTCGTACAGGAGCGACTCGTCCTGGATGCGGCCCCGCTGGTAGCCGGTCTCCATGGCGCCGAGGACGCCGCCGCGCTCCGCGATGCGGTCGAACTCGGCCAGCACCGCGGCCTCCACCAGGTCGGTGAGCTCGTCGATGATGAACGACCCCTGGTTGGGGTTCTCGTTCATGGCCAGGCCCCACTCCTCGTTGATGACGAGCTGGATGGCCAGGGCCCGGCGAACGGACTCCTCGGTGGGGGTGGTGACGGCCTCGTCGTAGGCGTTGGTGTGCAGTGAGTTGCAGTTGTCGTAGATGGCGATGAGCGCTTGGAGCGTGGTGCGGATGTCGTTGAACGCCATCTCCTGGGCGTGGAGCGACCGGCCGCTGGTCTGCACGTGGTACTTGAGCTTCTGGCTGCGCTCGTTGGCGCCGTAGCGGTCCCGCATGGCCACGGCCCAGATGCGCCGGGCCACCCGCCCGAGCACCGTGTACTCGGGGTCCATGCCGTTGCTGAAGAAGAACGAGAGGTTGGGGGCGAAGTCGTCGATGTCCATGCCCCGGGCCAGGTACGCCTCCACGTAGGTGAATCCGTTGGACAGGGTGAAGGCCAGCGATGTCGGCCATCATCCCGAGGGCGAACTCGGTGGAGAAGATGCAGGTGTTCTGGCCCTGATCCCCTTGAGGATGTCGGCCTGCACGGTGCCGCGGACGTTGGCGAGGACCCACGCGCGCAGCTCGTCGGCCTCCTCGGCGGTGGGCTCGCGGCCCTCCTCGGTGCGGAAGCGGTCGAGGCGCTGGTCGATGGCCGTGTTGAGGAACATGGCGAGGATGGTGGGCGCCGGTCCGTTGATGGTCATCGACACCGAGGTCGACGGATCGCACAGGTCGAAGCCGTCGAAGAGGACCTTCATGTCGTCGAGCGTCGCGATGCTGACGCCGGAGTTGCCGACCTTGCCGTAGATGTCGGGGCGGAGGTCGGGGTCGAAGCCGTAGAGCGTGACGCTGTCGAACGCGGTGGACAGGCGGGTGGCGGGCTGGCCCTCCGACAGCAGGTGGAACCGCTTGTTGGTGCGGAAGGCGTCGCCCTCACCGGCGAACATGCGGGCCGGGCGCTCGCCGTCGCGCTTGAACGGGAACACGCCGGCGGTGAACGGGAACCGTCCGGGAAGGTTC
>CALANQ010000289.1 GCA_937926025.1 uncultured Acidimicrobiales bacterium | reverse complement strand
CCCGCCACACCACGGCGTCCTGGAGGCCGAACCCGGCCAGGATCTGCGGCATCTGGGCCACGTGGCCGAACATGTCCGGCAGGTAGCCCACCTGCATCGACCCGCCGAAGCGCTCCGCCGTGGCGAACCCGAGGCGCAGGTTGCGCACGTGCGTCTCACCGGACACCAGGAACTCGTCGGGCAGCGTGTACCAGGGCCCGAACGACAAGCGGCCCGACTCGTTCAGGGCGGTGATGCGGTCGCCCTGATCGGGCCGGATCTCCAGGTAATCGTCCACCACGGCCAGCTGACCGTCCAGCTGGAAGTGGGCGAACGAGCCGTCGCCCTCCAGGCGGGGGAGCAGGGCGTCGAGCAGCTCCACCAGCTGCATGCGGAACAGCGGATAGGGCTTGTACCACTCCCGATCCCAGTGGGTGTGGGGCACGACGTTGACGAGACGCGGGGTGGAGTCGGTCATGGCCCAACGCTACGGGGTCGCACTACCCTTCGCGCCATGCCGAAGTTCGTGATGCTCTCCACGCTGGGACCCGATGGCCACGCCCGGATGCGGGAGAACCCCGAGCGGCTCCGAGAGGTCAACGCGGACGTGGAGTCCATGGGCGTGAAGGTGCTCGAGCAGTTCGCCCTGCTGGGCCCGTACGACTTCTTGAACATCCTCGAAGCCCCCGACGAGGGGACGATGGCCCGGGTCGCCACCACCCTCGCCGCCCGGGGCACGCTCAAGACGCTCACCCTCACCGCCATCGACGTCGAGGACTTCATCGACGTGATGCGAGGCGGCACCGATCCCGCCTGACGACGAGCCCGGCGCGGCGGACGCGGATCTCCCGACCATCGTCGATCCACCTCAGGGGGAAGCGGACGAGGCGGGCGCCTCAGCGCGCCCCGACGAGGCCGCTGCGCCCGAGCGCCGGTCGATCGGCCCGTGGACCTGGGCGGCCTGGATCGCGCTCGTGGTGCTGTCCGCGGCGATGCCGGTGCTGGTGGCCACCCGGATCTTCCCCGACAACTCACCGGACCGCGACGACGTCGGCTACCTGTCCCAGGCCAACGCCCTCCGAGCCGGCGAGCTGACCCTGCCTCGGGAGACCCACGACCCGTTCTTCCTGCCGTTCCTGTCCGGCGTCGACGGCGACCGGGTGGTGTTCAAGTACCAGCCGGTGTGGCCGGCGATGATCGCCGTCAGCGAAGCGGTGACGGGCAGCCCCAAGGGCGCCCTGGCCGTGACCGGGCTGGCCTCGGCCCTGGCGGTGGCGGCGCTGGCCTACGAGGTGACGCGGCGGCGGCGGGCCGCCCTGGCCGCCGGGTTCCTGTTCGCCACCGCGCCCTGGTTCCTGATCCTGGGCGGCACGTACCTGGCGTATCCCCTGTCTGCTGCGCTGCTGTGCGGGGCCACCGCGCTGGTGCTGCGGGCCGCCCGCACCGGTGCCGTCGGGTTGTGGGCGGCGGCCGGTGCGGCCATCGGCCTGTGCGTGTTCCACCGGCCGTTCGACGCGGTGCTCGGCCTCGCCCCGCTCGGCGTCTGGTTCCTGCTGGAGCGGCGGCGGTCTGGACGCATGGGGCGCGACATCGGGTGGATCGCGCTGGGTGCGGCGCCCTTCGCCGCCCTGTTCTTCGCCTACAACAAGGCGGTCACCGGCACGTTCACCACGCTGGCCTTCTCCCTGGTGGCGCCGAAGGACTCGTTCGGGTTCGGCGGGCGGTCCAGCCTGGCGAACCCCGACCTCACCGACCTGTACGACTTCACGCCGGGGGAGGCGTGGCGCACGTTCCTGGCCTTCAGCGCCTCGCTCACCGACTGGCTGCCCGGCGGGCTGCTCGCCCTCGCCCTGGCGTACGTGGGGTTCCGGGCCGTCCGGGAGCGCAGCGTCCGCTGGCTGCTGGTGGCCCAGGGGCTGATCTTCCCGCTGGCCTACTTCGTGTGGTGGGGTGCGGCCAACGCCTGGGCCTACCGGCTGCACCTGCTCATCGGGCCGATCTACTGGTTCCCGATCCTGGCCACGGTGGCCGTGCTCGCCGGTGCTGCGGTGGACCGGCTGGCCCTCGACCGACCCGGTCCGCTGCGGCGCGTGCCCGCCGCGGCCATCCCGGCGGCGATCGTGATCGGGCTGCTGCTGGTCTCGGGCCTGACCAGCAGCGACACCCGCAGGGATCTGAAGATCGCCCGCGAGGGCCAGGCCCGCGAGATGGACACCGTCCGGGCCTCGACCGACGGTCGGAGCCTGGCCGTGGCCGCCCCGAACTTCGACAGCGACCAGTACGTCCCGGTCGAGGTGCCGGCGGAGCTGGACGGCGATCACCTGGTCGCCATGGACCCCACCCTCGGCGCCGGCCGGTTCGAGCTGATGGACCGCTTCCCGGGCCGCTCCTACAGCGACGTGATCCGCCGCCACCCGCTGGGCAAGCCGTTCGACACGCCCGCCCGCATCCGCCGGGAGCTGAGCATCACCAGCGGACCCACCGTCACCCTCGCCGCCGACACGTCCTACCCGGGCAAGACCTACGCCGGCATCGACGGTGAGGAGGAGGTGGTCCCCGCCGACGACGGCCGGATCGAGGTCACGCTCGCCGCCGAGGACACGCCGGGCGCGGTCACGATCCCCGAAGGCGAGCCGGTCTGGGTCGTGCTCGGCATCGACGACTTCGAGCTCCACTACCTGGCCCGGAACGTCGACGGCCAGGTGCAGGTGATCGAGCCGGCCACGCCCATCCGCCACTACGCGTTCGAGGGCCACGACCCCACCGACGTGATCGAAGACGTCGACGTCCGCATCCGCGCCGTCTAGCGAGCCGACTGAGCGGGGCCGCCCGGGCCGGGGGTACGGTTCGGCCGTGTTCGAGGAGCGCAACCGGGAGGCAGACGCTCGGGTCCGGGCGGCGCTGGAGCCGTTCGTCCCCGCCGACGAGGTCCTGGTGGGCTGCCTGCACGCCACCGCCAAGTCGGCCTTCTCCGGTCGCGTCTACGGCATCGCCGTCACCAACAAGCGCCTCGTCTTCGTGCCGCTCGACCGGAAGATGGCCGCCAAGGGCGACCCGGAGCACGTGACGCCGGCGGACATCGTGCGCAGCTCGGTGGACGGCTTCGGCGGCGGCCTCAAGCACTTCATCGCCGCCGACTGGGGCGAGATCCGCATCGAGACCTCGACCAAGAAGTACAAGCTGATGGCGATGGGCGGCGGCCTCGACCAGGTCCTGGTGGGCGAGGCGCAGGTGAGCGGCAAGGAAGCGCTGCTGCGGTTCCTGTACGCCGCGCGCGGCCTCAGCTGACGGTCAGATCCACCACATCGAGTTCTTGCGCTCACGGCGGACGTCGTTGGCGGGGATGGCCACGGGCAGGACGTGGGCATCGCTGCGGCGGCGGACCCGGTAGCCGCCCTCGGTCACCTCGTGGACGTCGAAGCCGCTGGCCCACGAGCGGTCGAACCCGGTGCGGACCTCGACGTGGGTGCCCGGTTCGAGCGCCGGTCGGGCGTGCGCATCTCGGGGGGCATCGGGCACCCGCCGAGGATAGGTCTCCGTCAGGTGCCCGCCGGGGGACCGGAACCGGCCGGCGAGGCGTCGGGCTCCTGCCACGTGAACGTGGGGTGCACCACCACCTCGGAGCGCAGGCTGTTGGCGATGAAGCACTCCCGGTGGGCGATCTCGGCGAGGTGTTGGAGCCGCTCCTCGGTGGGGCGGGGCCGGTCCGTGTCGGCCAGCACCACCCGGGCGTGGATGTCGATGCGGGTGATGCGCACCGGCCTGTCGTCCTCGGGCATCACCGCTTCGGTGGTGTCGTCGTAGCGGACCACATCGAGCCGGGAGCGGGCCGCCACCGCCAGGAACGACAGCATCTGGCACGACGACGCCGCCGCCACCAGCAGCTGCTCCGGGTTCAGCAGGGCCGGGTCGCCCAGGAACGCCGGATCCGACGCCAGGGTGAGCCCGGTCTCGGCCGGTTCGGCCCGCAGCGAGTGGGTGCGGTCGTAGTGCGGGTAGCCGGCGCCGGTGGACCCGGCCCACGACAGCACGGTCCGGTAGGTGTGGACCCGGTCGCCCACCGGATCAGCCCGTGTAGTTGGCGGTGCCGCCCACGGGTACCGCGCCCGGCGCCGTGGGCGTCGACCCGTCGGCGGGGACGGTGGTGGACGTGGACGTGGTGGTGTCGGTCGGGTCCTCGGGCAGGGTGACCGGCTCCCGGGCCTCGACCACGTCGGTGTGGTCGGTGCTCACCGTGCTGGTGGGCTCCGTGGTGGTGGCCATCACCCGGAAGTCCGTGGTGAAGGCGTCGGCCGTCACGGTGACCACGGCGTAGCCCCGCTTGCGGGCGTTGGCGTAGCTGACCCAGCTGATCTTCGGCACGGCGGACTCGAAGATCGGGAGCAGGTCCTCGCCGAAGCCGCTGCTGATGGACGTGGTGACGATCTCGTACGCCACGTCCGGGTTGCCTTCGGCCTCGTAGTCGCCCACCCGCAGCGCAGCCGCGCCGGCCAGGTGGATGTCACCGGAGAGGACCATCGGGTTGCGCAGCCGGGTGTCGACCATGGCCCGCAGCAGGCGGTCGCGCGCCGCCACGTACCCGTCCCACTGGTCGAAGTTGTAGACGGTGGTGTCGCCGATCGCGAGCGGCGTCGACGTCATGACGGTCTGCTGGGCCACCACGTTCCAGCGGGCGGAGCTGGCCGCGAACTGGTCCGCCAGCCACGCCTCCTGGTCCCGGCCGAGCATGGTCTGGCTCTCCGCGTGGCGGGCCGGGGTGTCGGTGCCGCTGCCCTGGCCGTCGGGGTACAGCGACCGGAACTGGCGGCCGTCGAGCACGTAGAAGCGCACCAGATCGGAGTGCTCCACCGTGCGGTACAGGGTGTAGTCCGCGCCGCCGGGGGCGGGCAGGCGCAGGGGCATGTGCTCGTACCAGACCTGGAAGGCGTCGGCCCGCCGGGCCCGGAAGGCGGCGATGGCCGCCGGGTCGCCGGCGCCCGCACCCTCCTGGCCGGCGTCGCCGACGGTGTCGTTGGCCACCTCGTGGTCGTCCATGGTGATGATCCACGGGAACGCGTGGTGCGCGGCCTGGAGGTCGGCATCGCCCTTGTACAGCTCGTAGCGGGCCCGGTACGTGGGCAGGTCCTCGGACAGCGGCAGGGAGATCGGCCGGGGCCCGGAGGACTTGGACCGTTCGTAGATGTAGTCGCCCACGAACACCACGAACTGCAGTTCCTCGTCGGCCATGGCGGCGTAGGCCGTGTAGTAGCCGTCGCTCCAGTTCTGGCAGGTGGCGACGGCGAAGCGCACCTCGCCCGGGGAGGCGCCCGCTCCGGGGAACGTCCGGGTCCGGACCACCGGGCTGGTGCGGCCGTCGGCCGAGAAGCGGTACCAGTACGTGGTGTCGGGCTGCAGCCCGGTGGCATCGACGTGGACGGAGTGGGCCAGGGCGGCCACGGCCGGGGCGGTGCCGGAGGCGACCACGTCGGTGAACGCCTCGTCGGACGCCACCTCCCAGTCCACGGCGATGTCGCCGCCCAGGTCCGACGCATCG
>CALANQ010000288.1 GCA_937926025.1 uncultured Acidimicrobiales bacterium | reverse complement strand
CTCCCTCTGGCCATCGACCTGGCCACCACCATCACCGGGACGCGGGGCGGCGACGAGGAGGTGCTGGTCTCCCCGGCCGAGGAGCATCCCGCGGTCGTCCCGCTCGACGTCGCCGACCCGGCCGCCGCCACACCTGGCTGGGCCCGCCACGTGGCCGGCGTGGTCGCCCAGCTCCGACCCGCCGAGGGCTTCACCGGCGAGGTCACCACCACGCTCCCCATCGGCGCCGGCCTCTCGTCCAGCGCGGCGCTCGAGGTCGCCCTGGCGCTGGCCCTCGGGTTCGAGGGCTCCACCACGGACCTCGCCCGCCTCACGCAGCGGGCCGAGCAGCAGGCGTCGGGCGTGCCCTGCGGGATCATGGACCAGCTGGCCTCGGCCGCCGGCGTGACCGGTCACGCCCTCCTCATCGACTGCCACGCGCTGACCATCGAGCCCATCGCCGTGCCCGACGACCTCGAGATCCGGGTGATCCACTCCGGCCAGGAGCGCCAGCTGGCGGACTCGGCCTACGCCGAGCGCACGGCGTCGGTCGACGCGGCCGAGGCGGTGCTCGGCCCGCTCCGGTTGCTGGCCGATCCGGCCGCCGCCGACGAGCTGGCCGATCCGATCCTCCGGCGCCGGGCCCGCCACGTCATCACCGAGAACGCCCGGGTCCGCACGGTGGCCGACGCCCTCCCGTCCGGCGACCTCGACGCGGTCGGTCGGGCGCTGGTGGCCAGCCACGTGTCGCTGCGCGACGACTTCGAGGTGTCGACGCCGGTCCTCGACACCCTCGTCGACCGCCTGAACGCCACCGAGGGGGTCATCGGCGCCCGCCTCACCGGGGCCGGCTTCGGCGGCTGCGTGGTCGCCCTCACCCGCCCCGGCACCCTGCAGGAGGGCTGGCTGGTCCGCCCGTCCGCCGGCGCCCACCTCACCCTCGGCTGACGAGCCCCGATCGGGGCACCGATGGTCGCCCGGCAACCCGTCGTGGCCCGAAGGACGCGGGCGATGGAGAGGACGGTCAGGCCAGGGCGGCGGCGATGGCGGTGTGGAGGCGACGGCGGGCGGCGGGGGTGCGCACGCCCCACCAGAAGAGGTCCTGGCCGTCGACCTCCACCACCGGGGCGACGGGGCGGAACGCGTCGAGGTGGAACGGCTTGAACGCGTACGGCTCCGTGGGTGCCAGCACCACGTCGGTGCCGCGATCGAGCACGTCGGCCAGCTCCACCGTGGGATAGCGCTCCTCCGAGTCGCCGAAGGCGTTGCGCACGCCGATGGACTCGAGCAGCGAGGAGCCGTACGTGTCGGCGGCGAAGGTCATCCACGGCCGCCGCCAGATCGGGATGAACGCCGAGAGGCCCAGCGGCGCCAGGGGCTCGTCGGCCGGTTCGACGACGGCGTCGACGCCCACGGCCGCGGCCAGCGCCTCCAGCGCCGGGGCCACGTCGGCCACCGACCGGGGCGAGCACGAGTGGACCGCCAGCCCGGCGGCCGCCAGCGCGTCGGCATCCTCCCGCCGGTTCTCCTCGTCGTTGACCACGACCAGGTCCGGGGCCAACCCGACGATGTCGGCGATCTCGGGGTTCTTGGTGCCGCCGACGGCCAGGATCGACGGCTGCTCGCAGAACCGGGTGCACGCCACGGGCACGACGCCCCACGCCAGCAGCGACTCGGTCACCGACGGCACGAGGCTGACGACGCGGCCGGTCACCAGCGCCGGCTTCCTGTGATCACCCCGACGAACCACCGGCTCACCACAGGAGGTTCGGGTGGGGGGTTCACATGCGGTCGAGCAGCTCGGCCTTCTTGCGGGCGAACTCGGCGTCGCTCAGCACGCCGCGCTGGTGCAGCTCCGAGAGCTGCTCGATCTGCTCGGGAATGGTGTGGGCCTTGGTGGGATCGACGGCGGTGGGGGCCTGCTGGCCGGAGGACGCGCCGCGCATGCGGTCGAACTTCCGGTTCTCGTTGGCCTCCATCTGGACGTAGATCTCCTTCTGCACCACGTTCGGACGGCGGACGTTCTCGAAGTGGTTGGCGCCGGTCTCCGACGCCGACTCCACGGTGAGGTCGCCGGCGCCGACCAGCCGCTCCAGCGGGCCCTGGCTGAACAGCACGGTGTTCACGCGGTCCAGCGGGATGTCGGTGCCCCGCTTCGAGATGACGCCCTCGCGGTTGATGATGCGATCCGTGGTGAGCACGAAGTGGGTGGTGGTCCAGCGCGCGTAGGTGAGCAGGAACCACGCCGCGCACACGACGAAGGCGATGCCGACCACGTAGTTGCTGGCCGTCTCGAACCAGCCCCAGTCGGTGTTCCAGACGATGATGCCCAGACCCAGGAGGATCACACCGAGGAACACACCCGAGGAGAGCGCCATGAAGAGCAGGTGCGGACGCAGATCCAGCACGATGTCTTCACCGTCGTTGAGGAGCTTCGGAGGAAAGGCCACGGGGTGAGTCTACGCCCCTGGTAGCGGGCGGTTCCGGGACGATCGCCCCGTCCGGCGACCTACGCTCCGGACGTGGATCCCGACCGCCTGCTCGACGGCCTCGACCCGTCGCAGCGGCGGGCCGTCACCACCGAGGCGCAACCCCTCGCGATCCTGGCCGGGGCCGGCTCCGGCAAGACCCGCGTGCTCACGCGCCGCATCGCCCACCGCTGCGCCACCGGGTCGGCCGACGCCCGCCACGTGCTGGCCCTCACCTTCACCCGGAAGGCGGCGGCGGAGCTGGATTCCCGCCTCCGCGCCTTCGGCCTGCGCGACCTGCCGGCGGCGGGCACCTTCCACGCCGTCGCCTACGCCCAGCTGCGCACGCGCTGGAGCAGCAGCGGGACGGCGGCGCCGACGCTGCTCGACCGCAAGGCCCGCATCCTCGGCCGCATCCTCGGCGGCACCACGCGGATCGATGCGTCGGACCTGGCCACGGAGATCGAGTGGGCGAAGGCCCGGCTGGTCTCCCCCGACCGCTACCCCATCGCCGCCGCCCAGGCCGATCGGCGGGTGGCCGTCGATCCGGAGCGCATCGCCGAGTGGTTCCGCCGCTACGAGGCGGAGAAGCGCAAGCGGGGCCTGGTCGACTTCGACGACCTCCTCATCCAGTGCGCCGACGCCATCGAGTCCGATCCCGGGTTCGCGGCCGCACAGCGCTGGCGGTTCCGGCACCTCTTCGTCGACGAGTACCAGGACGTGAACCCGCTCCAGGAGCGGCTGCTGGGAGCGTGGCTGGGCGACCGTCCCGACCTGGCCGTGGTGGGCGACCCCAACCAGGCGATCTACTCCTGGAACGGCGCCGAGCCCACGTTCCTCACGGCGTTCGCTACCCGCCACGCCGGCGCCGAGGTCGTGGCGCTGGAGCACTCCTACCGGTCGACGCCGCAGATCCTCCACACCGCGGCGGCGGTGCTGGCCGGGGGACGGCCCGGCTCCCGTCACGTGCTGGAGGCGCACCGGGCCGACGGGCCGCTGCCCGGCATCACCGGGTACGCCAGCGATCTCGACGAAGCCAACGGCATCGCCCGGGCCGTACACGATCACCACATGCCGGGGCGGCCGTGGTCGGCCCAGGCCGTGCTGGTGCGCACCAACGCCCAGACCCCCCTGATCGAGGCGGCGTTCCGCCGGGCCGCGATCCCCCACCGGGTGCGGGGTGCCGCCCAGCTGCTGGACGATCCCGAGGTGCGGGACCTGCTCCGCACCTTCGACAAGCTGCGCGAGCCGCTGTCCACCACGCTGGCCGACCTGGAGGGGTCGATCGAGCGGCAGCGCGCCGAGCTCCTCGAGGCGCTGGAGGACGACGACCCCTACGGCGACCTCGACGGCGACGACCCCGGTCCCCTGGTCGACGAGACCACGGCGGCGGGCCGCAAGATCGCGGCGTTCGAGCAGGTGCTGCGGCTCGGCCGGGATCTGCTGGTGGTGGAGCCGGCCGCCCGCACCGACGGCTTCAGCGGCTGGCTCCGGGCCACGCTCCGCGAGGAGGGGCCCGAGGCCGCCGATGCGGTCAGCATCCTCACGTTCCACGCCGCCAAGGGCCTGGAGTGGCCGGTGGTCCACCTGGCGGGTGTGGAGGCCGGGTTCGTGCCCATCGGCCACGCCAAGGCGGCGGCCGAGCGCGAGGAGGAGCAGCGGCTGTTCTACGTGGCCGTCACCCGCGCCGCCGACGTGCTCCGGTGCTCGTGGGCCGAGCAGCGGACGTTCGGGACCCAGACCGTGGACCGCAAGCCGTCGGCCTTCCTCGGCTGGATCCGCACGGCGGCCGTCGAGCTGGCGCCGAAGGCCACCCACGCCGCCGACCCGAAGGCGGCCGTGGCCGCCACCCGGGTGGAGCTCGATCGCGCCGACCTCGGCGATCGTCCGCTCCACGACGCCCACCTGGTGCGCTCGGCGCTGCAGGCGTGGCGGGCCGACGTCGCCCGGCAGGCTGCGGTGCGCCCCACCGTCGTGCTGTCCGACAAGGCCCTGGAAGCGCTCGTTCGCATCCGGCCGGCCACGCTCGACGAGCTGGCATCGGTCCGCGACGTGGGCCCGTCCACGCGGGAACGGCACGGCGCTAGGTTGCTCGCCGTCGTCGCCGGCGAGGCCGTCGACCAGCCGGAGGCCGACCCGCTCACCGGCACCTGACCACCGCCAGCCGCGGGAGACCGAGTGCGCTTCGAGATCAGCCAGCAGTTCCGCCACCAGCCCCGCGCCGTCGACGAGGCGTACGCGGACCCGGCGCTCTACCCCACCTTGGTGGGGCTGCCGAACCTCGGCGGCATGGAGGTGCGCAGCTCGGAGCGCGACGGCGACACCGTCCGGCTCAAGATCCACACGCTGTTCGTCCGGGAGTTCTCGCCGGCGGTGGCCGCGGCCATCGACCCCAGCAAGCTCTCCTGGACCCAGGACTCCACGTTCGACCTGGCGGCCGGCACGGCCACCTTCCGCTTCCTGCCCGACAACTACGCCGACCGGTTCTCCGCATCGGGCAGCACCCGCACGGCTCCCTCCGGCGACGGCGCCGTGCGCACGCTCACCGGCGAGGTGAAGGTGCGCGCGCCCCTGGTGGGCGGCCGGGTCGAGAAGGCCATCGTGGAGGGGCTCGAGGAGTACCTCGGCGCCGAGGCCGCGCTGGTCGACGCGTTCATCGACGCCGGCCCCAGCGCCGGCTAGCGGATCTCCTCGCCGCGGGCCTCCCGCTCGGCGATCAGGTCCAGGAACTGGCCGGGCTGCATGGCGATGAACGTGCCCTTGGCGGTGGCCGACACCCGCCCGTCCACGATGATCGAGCCCTCGGTGAAGATCTTCCGCCGCTCGACGCCCACCAGGCGACCCTCCATCCGCAGCAGCGTCTTCAGCGGGGTGGGCGACTCGTAGCGGACGGTGAGCGTGCCGGTCATCCCGGGCGCCCCCGAGAGCGACTGGGTGGCGCCGAGCAGCTCGTCGAAGGCAGCGGCCACGTACCCGCCGTGCACGCAGCCCGGCGGCCCCTCGTAGGCCTGACCGAACAGCACCTCGGCCACGATGATGCCGTCCTCCTCGCGGATGGTCATCGGCGGAGCCAGCGGGTTGGCGATGCCGATCAGGGGGCTGTGGTCGTAGAGCGGGTCCTCGCGGCCGCCGGCGTTGGCCATCTCCGAGAAGCCGTACAGCGATCCCTGGTGGTAGCCCTCGAACCGCGCCGCGGCGGCGGCCACCTCGGTGGTGGCGGCGGCGATGACCTCGTCGGGCGCGTCGGTGGCCACCAGCCGGTCCACGAGGTCGCGGGCGGCGTCGGCCAGCTCCTTGAGAGCCTCCCGGCGCGGCGACAGGTCGCCGGCCGCGGCGGCGCGGAGCCGCTTGGTGACGAGGGCGAGCCGTTCCGGATCGGCCTCGCCGGTCATCTTCGGGAGGTACTCGGTCGGCGGTTGCGGGTCGCTCACGATGGGCCTCCCTGGGTCGGGCCGGCGTCGACGGTCAGTCGGCGAGGTCGATGATGACGGGTGCGTGGTCCGACGGCTTCTCGCCCTTGCGGGCCTGGCGGTCGATGGTGGCGAAGGTGGCCCGCTCGGCCACCGGCGCCGTGCCCAGCACCAGGTCGATGCGCATGCCCCGGTGGTTGTGGAAGTCCCCGGCCCGGTAGTCCCACCAGCTGAACAGCTTCGGTTCGGGCTGGAGCTTCCGGAAGGTGTCGACCAGCCCCCAGGACTCCAGGTCGGCGAGCGCCGCCCGCTCCGCGGGGCTGGTGTGGGTGGCGTCGGTGAACTTGGCCGGGTCGTAGACGTCGTCGTCGGTGGGGGCGATGTTGAAGTCGCCGGCCACCACGATCGGGTCGGCGGCGGTTCCCTGCTGGTCGAGGAGGGTGCGCAGCTTGGCCAGCCACGCCAGCTTGTACTGGTAGTGGTCGTGGTCGAGCGAGCGCCCGTTGGGCACGTAGGCGCTGGCGATGCGGATGCCGCCGCACGTGGCCCAGACCAGCCGGGCCTCGGGGTCGTCGTCGCCCTCGCCGAAGCCGAACAGCGGATCCTCCAGGCCGACGCGGCTCAAGATGGCCACGCCGTTCCAGCGGCCCTCGCCGTGGTGCACCGACTCGTAGCCCAGCGACTGGAACGTCATGGCCGGGAAGGCGGCATCGGCGAGCTTGGTCTCCTGGAGGCACACCACGTCGGGCTCCACCTCCGCCAGCCACTCCTCCACCCGGAACAGCCGGGCCTTCAACGAGTTGACGTTCCAGGTGGCGAGGCGCACGCGGCCGACCATAGCGGGAGCGGACCGGCGTACCATCCGGGGCGTGGAGGCCACCTGCTGGAGCGACTACCTGTGCCCCTGGTGCTACGTGGGCCAGGACCGCAGCCGCCTGATGGGCGAGCTCGGTCTGACCGTGGTGCACCGCCCCTACGAGCTCCACCCGGAGATCCCGCCAGCCGGCAAGCGGATCCGGCCCGACGGGCGGATGGCCCCGACGTTCGCCCGGATCGCCGCCGAGTGCGAGCAGGTCGGGCTGCCGTTCCGCGCGCCGACGCGCATGCCCAACACCCGACGGGCGCTGGCCGCGGCGGAGTGGGTGCGGGTCCACCACCCCCACGCCGCCGACCGGGTGCACGAGGGGCTCTTCGCGGCCCACTTCGCGCTCGGGCTGGCCCTCGACGATCCCGACGTGGTCGAGACGATCGTGCGGGACGCCGGCGCGCCGGTCGACGAGCTGCGCACGGCGATGGATGCCGGCGAGGCCGATGCGCTGCTCTCGGGCCTGGCGCCAGCCGAGCCCGGCGAA
>CALANQ010000287.1 GCA_937926025.1 uncultured Acidimicrobiales bacterium | reverse complement strand
CCGGAGTGCCACCAGTGGGAGCCGTGCGGCACCGCCGACCTCCGCGGTCGGGCCCCGAACACCACCAGCGTGGCGTCGCCCTGGAACTTGTTGACCCACCCGCCCTGCTCGTGCACCTCGTCGATGACCACCCCGAAGAACCGGTTGAGCAGCTCGACCACCTCGTGCGGCGGCCGGGCGGCGGCCAGCTCGGTGGAGCCGACCACGTCGACGAACAGGACCGCCACCTCGCGGAGCTCGCCGCCCAGCTCGCTGCCGCGCTCGAGCGCGCCGAGCGCCACGTCCTCGCCGACCTGCCGCTGGTAGAGGTCCTGGATCTGCTCGCGCTCCTGCACGCCGCGAGCCATGTCGTTGAACCCGGACTGGAGCAGCCCGAGCACGCTGCCGTCGGACACCTCCACCCGCGTGTCGAGGTCGCCCTCGGCCAGGCGGCGGATGGCCTTGCGCAGGCTCGTGATGGGCTCGGCGATGGCCCGCGCCCCGAGCAGCTCCACCCCCGCCCCCACCACCAGCGCGGTCCCGCCGAGCACCAGCATGGTGATGGCCAGCTTGGTCTTGGTGGCGCTGTTGGGGTCGGCCAGGGCGAAGATGCCGACCGTGACCAGCCCGAGCAGCGGGATGCCCGACCCGAGGGTCCACCCGACGATGGTCCGGGTGGTGATGCCGGGGAGCCGGGGCTTGCTCACGGTGCTGATCGACAGCGCCGCCTTCGCGATGGGCCGGGTGATGCGCTCGGCCAGCAGGTAGGCGAACGCCGAGGTGACCAGCCCGGCGAGGGCCACCGTGAACCCGACCCGGGCCACCAGCTCGAACTCGACGACCACGTTGAGGATCGTCAAGGTGAGCGCCGCTGCCAGCCAGACGGTCGTGTGGACCAGGAACAGGCGCAGCGGCGCCCGCAGCACCACCGTCAGCTCGCGATCGGTGGGCGGGCGGCCCTCCTCGATCCAGCGTCGGCCCGAGCGCAGCCACCCCTCGCCCCAGAAGACGGCGAAGGGCACGACCACCACCAGGAAGGCGGCGACGACGACGGCGTTCAGGGCGGCCACCGTGGCGACGTCGTCGACGTCGCCACCGGGCAGGACCCACCACACGCACGTGACGGCCACGGCGACGCCGACCAGGTTGGCGATGGCGATGGCGATGAACAGGTTGCGCCGCACCCGCCGGACCAGCTTGCGGCCCCGCTTGCCGGTGAGCTCGGGCGGCAGCGCGCGGGTGACGGCGGGCCCCGCCGGCGCGGCGGATCGGTCCGGCTGGTCGGTCGCCACGATGGCCGCACGCTACTGGCTGCACCCTGCGCCAACCGGGCCGTTCGCCCGTAGGCTCCGCCCCGACCGCCACCGCAGAGGAGCCCCCCATGACCGACATGCCGTACAACCGCCTCGGACGATCCGGCCTGCAGGTGAGCGCCCTGTCGTTCGGCTCGTGGGTCACCTTCGGCACCCAGGTCGACACGTCGCTGGCCAAGGACTGCTTGTCCGTGGCGAAGGAGGCCGGCGTCAACTTCTTCGACAACGCCGAGGCCTACGCGGGCGGCCAGTCCGAGCAGATCATGGGCGACGCCATCGCCGAGCTGGGCTGGGCCCGCCACGAGTACGTCATCTCCACCAAGATCTTCTGGGGCATCCACAAGGGCGTGCCCAACATGGAGAACACGCTCAACCGCAAGTACCTGATGCAGGCCATCGACGGTTCGCTCGAGCGCCTCGGCCTGGACTTCGTGGGCCTGCTGTTCTGCCACCGGCCCGACCCGAACACGCCCATCGAGGAGACGGTGTGGGCGATGAGCGACATCGTGTCGTCGGGCAAGGCCCTCTACTGGGGCACGTCGGAGTGGTCCGCCGACGAGATCCGCGCCGCGTGGGACATCGCCGATCGCCGCAACCTCCACAAGCCGGTCATGGAGCAGCCGCAGTACAACCTGTTCGAGACCCGCAAGGTGGAGAAGGAGTACGCCCGCCTCTACGAGGACATCGGCCTGGGCCTCACCACGTGGAGCCCGCTGGCGTCGGGCCTCCTGTCGGGCAAGTACGTCGACGGCATCCCCGAGGGCAGCCGCGCCTCGCTGCCGGGCTACGAGTGGCTGAAGGGCCTCCTCACCGACGAGAAGAAGAACGGTCAGGTCCGCGAGCTGGGCGAGCTGGCCGCCCGCCTCGGCGTCACCACCTCGCAGCTGGCCATCGCCTGGTGCGCCAAGAACCCGCACGTGTCCACGGTGATCCTGGGTGCCAGCACGGTGGACCAGGTGCACGAGAACCTGGGCGCGCTCGACGCCCTGGCCCAGCTCGACGACGACGTGCTGGCGGAGATCACCGGGATCATCCACCCCTGGACCCGGGGGTGAGCGCTCGCCCCGTTGGGCGCGGACCGGCCTGCGTCCCTAGCCTGGCGCTGTGAGCACCGTCGAGGATCCGCAGACCGCGCCGGTCGGCGCGCCGGCCGCGGACGGCGCCGTCGCCGACGAGGCCCGGTGCCCCTTCCCGCACGGGTCGGCGGCTGAGGCCTGCCCGGTCCCCGGCGTCGGGGCCCCGCGGGCGCGGCGCACCGTCCACCGGTCCAAGGCCGACCAGTGGGTCTGGCGGGTCCTGCGCATCAAGGAGCGCCCCGAGGGCGTCTCGGAGTCGTCCGCCAACAAGGCGTTCCAGAAGTCGATGCTCATCTCGGCGACCCGGTGCACGCTCACCTACGTCGTCTTCCCCATCGTGATCCCGCTGCTGGGCATCCTGAAGGGCGTCGAGGCGCCGCTCGGCATCGCCATCGGCTCGTTCGCCATCGTGTGCGACGTCTTCACCATCCGCCGGTTCTTCGCGGCGGACCACAAGTACCGGTGGTACTTCAGCTTCATCGCCCTGAGCATCATCGGCCTGCTGTTCGTCCTCCTCGCCGAGGACATCTGGGCTCTGGTCGGCTGACGCCGCCGAAGCCCGATCTCTGGCACCCAGCCAGACCGTTCCTCGAGGCCCCCGCAGCTCACGGCTCGTCTCGCCGACTTCGTCGTCGAGCTACCCGTGCCGTGTTCATCCGCTCTGGGTGCCTCCGGCCCTGAGGGGCCTCCGAGACCGGGCCGCTCGGGCCCTCGCCTTCGGCGACAAGCTGGCGCTGGGTCAAGCGGTGGAGGCTTCGCCCGGTGAGCCGCTGGACTCCTACGCTCACGCGGTGCTTCCTCGACCCATCGCCGCCCGTCTTCACCGCGTGGCCAACGAGCTGATCCAGCGGGGTTGGGCGCGCCTGCGCATCGCCGGCGCCATCGCCCCCGGGACCGCCGCCGCCGAGCGGTTCGGGTCGTTCGGCGAGGGCAGCATCATGGGCTTCCCCACCGCCGTCCTCTACGGCGAGCGCCACATCCACATCGGCACCGGCACCACGGTCAACACGTGGGTCACCATGGCGGCCGGCTACCACCCGGACCAGACCGGCCTGCCGGACAAGGTCCTCACCATCGGCAACAACTCGGTCATCGGGATGCGGTCCGGCATCGTGGCCCACGAGTCGATCACCATCGGCGACGACGTCTGGTTCGGCCAGGAGATCTACGTCACCGACGCCAACCACGGGTACTCGGACCCGGCCACCCCGCCCGGCAAGCAGCTGGGTGATCACACGCCGGTCGTCATCGACGACGGGTGCTGGATCGGCCACGGGTCGGTGATCCTGGCGGGCGTCCACCTCGGCAAGCACGTGGTGGTGGCCGCCGGCTCCGTCGTGCGCTCCAGCTTCCCGGACCACTCGGTCATCGGGGGCGTGCCCGCCAAGCTGCTGCGCTGCTACGAGCCCGGGGTCGGCTGGGTCCGCCCCGACGGCACAGGCGACGTCGTGCCGGAGACCGAGACCGTCGATCCCGAGCAGCTGGCCCGCGACCTGGCGCTGCTCGAGGCCATGGAGCGCGACGGCGTGCCGCTGGATCAGCCCGACGACGACGTGGCGCCCCCGCCGGTCCGCCGGTAGCGCAGGTCCCGGATGGCTCGGCCGGCGTCGAGGCCGCGCTGCTCGTAGGCGGTGACGGGCCGGTCGGGTCGGTCGGCCGGGTGGTCGGGCTCGAACCGGCGGTCGGTGGCCACCATCGACACCATGTGCTCGGCGTAGTCGTCCCAGTCGGTGGCCAGGAGCAGTTCGCCCCCGGGGCGGAGCAGGTCGGCGGCGGTGGTGACGAACCGTCGGTCGACGAGCCGGCGGTGCACGTGCCGGCGCTTCGGCCACGGATCGGGGAACAGGACCCGGATGCCGTCGACGGAACCGGGCTCGAGGTCGTCGAGCACGGCGAGGGCGTCGGCCTCCAGCACCCGGGCGTTGGTGCGCTGGTCCGCATCGAGCGCCCGGAGGAGCTTCACGATGCCGGGTCGGTGCAGCTCGATGGCCACCAGGTCGGCCTCGGGGTGCTCGGCCGCCCAGGCCACCGAGGCCCGCCCGTCGCCGACGCCGATGTCGATCAGCAGCGGCGCGGTGCGCCCGAACGTGGCGGTTCGGGCCGGTCCGGTGGTGACGTCGGCGGGTGCCACCAGCCACGACGAGCCCAGCTCGGCCAGGGTGGTCTGCTGGGCGGCCGAGGTCCGGCCCCGCCGGCGCGTGGTGCGCACGCCGCCCGGCGGAGGAGCCGGGATCGCGCCCGTGCCATCGGTCATCGGGCCAGCATGCCAGCGGGGGCGGCGGCGCCGCATAGGTCGGTCGACCTAGGTGGGGGCGGAACGGCAGGGGGTGCGACGCGGTAGAGTCCTCCCTCGCGCCACGTGGTGGCGCGTGCAACACGTTCCGGGGGGATTGTCGTGGTTGGCCCACGTTCGACCGTTGAGATTCGCCCACGTTCGATCGAGGAGAGGTGTCTGCCTTGGCATTGAGGCGGCAGAAGGCGAAGGGGAGGGGTCTCGTCTCCTCCGGCCGGGGCGATGGATCCGGCGACCCGACCTCGGTCGGTGAAGGTGATGGCTCGGCCAACGGCGAAGCGACGCCGCGCCGCAGCGCCTCCACCTCCCTGGTGCGCGTGCGCCCCAAGCTGGGCAAGATCATCGTCGACGCCGGCATGATCGACGAGGAGGCGCTGGAGACGGCGCTGGCCAAGCAGGCTGCCGACGGCGGCCGCCTCGGCCAGATCCTCATCGAGTCCGAGCTCATCACCGAGGAGGACCTGGCCGACGCCCTGGCCCGCCAGTTCGAGCTGGACCGGGCGTCGCTGGAGCGGGCCTCGTTCGACCCCACCACGGTGTCCCTGCTGCCCCGTGGCGTGGCCGAGGCGCTCGGTGCGCTGCCGATGTCGCGCACCGGCGACGTGATCATGGTGGTCGTCGCCGACCCGTCGCAGGACGACCTGGACCTCCTGATCGCGGAGGCGATCCACCACCCGGTCCGGCTGGCCGTGGCCTCCCCGACGGCGCTCATGGCCGCCATCGAGCGCGCCTACGCCGCCACCGAGACCGTGTCCGACGCCGTCCGCGTGTTCGAGGCCCGCGCCTCGGAGCGGGCGCCGGCCCCGGGCACGGGCCAGACGGCGGAGGTCGACGCCTCGGCTCCCGTCGTCCAGGTGGTGGGCACCATCCTCACCCAGGCGGTCCGAGACCGGGCGTCGGACGTCCACATCGAGCCCATGGGCGAGCGGGTCCGGGTGCGCAACCGCGTCGACGGCGCGCTCCACGAGGTGCTCTCGCTGCCGCAGTCCATGGCCCAGGCCCTGGTCAGCCGCATCAAGATCATGGCGGACATGAACATCGTCGAGCGGCGGCGGCCCCAGGACGGCCAGATCCAGACCGTGGTCGACGGCACCAGCCTGGACATCCGCGTCTCCACCACCGCCACCCAGCACGGCGAGAAGACGGTGCTGCGGATCCTGGACAAGAGCCGCGCCCTCTACGACGTGTCCACGCTGGGCATGGCCGAGGACACCGCCGCCATCTACCAGGACATCATCAAGTCGCCCTACGGGATGGTCGTCTGCGCCGGGCCCACCGGCTCGGGCAAGACCACAACCCTCTACGCCACGTTGATGGCCATCAACAGCGACGAGATCAACGTGATGACCGTCGAGGACCCGGTGGAGTACACGTTCCCCACCATCAACCAGATCGGCATCCAGGAGCAGGGTGGCGTCACGTTCGCCGCCGGCCTCCGGTCCATCCTCCGCCAGGACCCCGACGCCATCCTCGTCGGCGAGATCCGCGACGTCGAGACCGCCCGGATCGCCATCCAGGCCGCCCTCACCGGCCACTTCGTGCTGTCCACGATCCACGCCACCGATGCCACCTCCGCTCTGCACCGGTTCCTGGACATGGGCATCGAGTCGTTCCTGCTGGCGTCGTCGATGCTCGCCGTCGTCGGCCAGCGCCTGATCCGGCGGAACTGCACGGAGTGCCTCGAGGAGTACGACCCCTCGCTGGAGGACCTGGCGTTCTACGAGCGGGCCGGCGGCCCCAGCAAGTCGATCTTCTTCCGGGGCCGCGGCTGCGCGGTGTGCTCGGGCACCGGGTACTCGGGCCGCATCGGCGTCTACGAGATCCTGCGCCTCACCAGCGAGATGCGCGAGCTGGTGGTGCGCAACGCGTCGGTGGAGGACATCCGCCGCATGGCCGTCGAAGACGGCATGGTGCCGATGCGGGACCAGGCGCTGCGTCTGGTGGCCGATGACGTCACTACAATTGCCGAGGTCATGCGGACGATCTACATTCTTTAGTTGATCTGTCCTGCGGGGCGGCACGACTCCGGGGGGAGGCCACCGAATGGCAGTGTTCAAGTACAAGGCGGTCACGGCCGACGGCCAGCAGGTCCGGGCGTCCATCGAGGGCGTCAGCAGGGCGTCAGCCGAGAACGAGCTGCTGCGCCAGAACCTGCAGGTCCTGAAGCTCCGGGAGAAGAAGGGCTTCGCCCAGCTCGAGGTGTCGCCCGAGCGCGTCCCGCGCCAGGAGATCATGCACTTCTCGCGGCAGATCGCCGCGTTCGTCCGCACCGGCATCCCGATCATCGACGCCGTCCGGGTGGTCGAGGAGGGCACCACCAACAAGCGGTTCCACTCGATCCTGGTGGAGGTGCGCGAGCAGCTCGAGGGCGGCGTCCCGTTCTCCGAGGCGCTGGCCCCCCACGCCGCCGTCTTCCCGCCCTACTACCTGGGCATCCTCCGCTCCGCGGAGCTCACCGGTCAGCTCGACGCCGTGCTGGACCAGCTGTCGGTCTACATCGAGCGGGACATGGAGGCCCGGGCCAAGGTCAAGAGCGCCCTGACCTACCCCATGGCCATCATGGTGATGAGCGTCGTCACCCTCGTGGTGATGGTGACCTTCGTCCTCCCCCGGTTCGTGGTCTTCTTCGAGGACTTCAACGCCGAGCTCCCGCTGCCCACCCGGATGCTCCTCGGGTTCAGCACCCTCTTCTCCACCTACTGGTGGCTCATCACCCTGGTGGTGGGCACGCTGATCTTCCTGTTCTGGCTCAGCGGGCGCAGCCCCGCCGGCCGCCGCATCCGCCACGCTGGCCAGGCGCCGCGC
>CALANQ010000286.1 GCA_937926025.1 uncultured Acidimicrobiales bacterium | reverse complement strand
GGGAGCCCTTGAACCCGACGTTGCCCGCCGAGGCCCACGAGATCACGTTGCCCTCTTGATCGGTGATGGACACGATCGTGTTGTTGAACGAGCTCTTGATGTGCGCAACGCCGTAGGTGACGTTCTTCCGCTCGCGCTTGCGGGGGCGGCGACCGCCCGGCTTTGGCTTCGCCATTACTTCCGAACCTTCTTCTTGCCGGCGACGGTCTTCTTCGGGCCCTTGCGGGTCCGGGCGTTGGTGTGGGTGCGCTGACCGCGGACCGGGAGGCCCTTGCGGTGGCGGAGACCCTGGTAGGACCCGATCTCCATCTTGCGCTTGATGTCCTGCTGGACCTCGCGCTTGAGATCGCCTTCGACCTTCAGGTTCTGGTCGATGTAGGCCCGGATCTTGTTGATCTCCTCATCGGTGAGATCACGGGTACGGGTGCTCTCGTTGATCCCCGTCGCCTCGCAGATCTTCTCTGCGGTGGTCCGGCCGATGCCGAACACGTAGGTGAGGGAGATGACGAGGCGCTTCTCGCGCGGGATGTCGACGCCGGCAATACGTGCCATGGTTCAGCCTTGCCTCTGCTTGTGGCGGGGGTTGGAGGAGCAGATGACCGTCCGTGACGACGGATCACCTTGCAGTGCTCGCAGATGGGTTTGACGCTGGGTTGGACCTTCATCGGTGCCTCATGATCGGTGGCCGGGCGGAACGCTCCGCCGAGCCGGCTACTTGTAGCGGTAGGTGATCCGGCCTCGGGCCAGGTCATAGGGGGTGAGTTCGACCTGGACCTTGTCGCCAGGGAGAATCCGGATGTAGTGCATGCGCATCTTCCCGGAGATGTGCGCGAGCACCTCGTGCCCGTTCTGCAGCTCCACGCGGAACATCGCGTTCTTCTGCGCTTCGAGCACCGTCCCTTCGAGGACGATTGCATCTTCCTTGGGCTTGGGCAGGGGAAATCTCCTGGTGCGAACTGCTGGGATCCAGCCGTGGCTCGGACGCCACGAAGGGCGCGAGCCGCTTGGGCCGAAGGACGATCGTAACGCGCGACGCGTCCGTAACCAAGTTGACGCACTAGCACACCGCGAGGTGCCGCGTGGGACGGTACGAGAGGCGCTGAGCTGCCCCGAGGTGGGGTGGCTCACGGGAGGGTCAGGATCTCGGGACCGTCGGGCGTGATGGCGATGGTGTGCTCGGCGTGGGCGGCCCAGCGCCCGTCGGCGGTGACCACGCTCCAGTCGTCGTCGAGCACCATCGTCTCGGGCGACCCGAGGACGAGCATCGGCTCGATGGCCAGCACGTTCCCGACGCGCAGCTTCGCCCCGGTGCCCGGCGTCCCCTGGTTGGGGATGTTGGGCGCCTCGTGCATGGCCTGGCCGATGGCATGGCCGGTGTAGCCCTCCACCACGCCGAGCCCGGCCTTGAGCGCCACCCGCTCCACGGCCGCGCCGATGTCGCCGATGCGGTTGCCGTCGACCATGGCCTCGATGCCGGCAGCGAGCGATGCCTCGGTCACCTCGATGAGGCGCAGCACCTCGGCGGGCACGGTGCCGACGGGGGCGGTGAAGGCGGCATCGCCGTGCCAGCCGTCGACGATGGCGCCGCAGTCGATGGAGACGATGTCCCCGTCGGCCAGGACCACGTCGTCGGTGGGCACGCCGTGCACCACCATGTCGTTGACGGAGGCGCAGATCACGCCGGGGAACGGCGGGTGGCCGTAGCCGAGGAAGTTGGAGGTGGCGCCGTTGCGGGCCAGGACCTCCCGGCCGATGCGGTCGAGCTCGCCGGTGGTGACCCCGGGGGCGATGGCCTCGCGGATGGCGGCGTGCATCTCGGCCACGACCCGGCCGGCGCGGCGCATGACCGCGATCTGGTCGGCGGAGCGGACCGCGGGCGTACGGGAGAACAGCACGGGGAACCGATCAGGCGCCGCGACGGGCTTCGACGGCCGCCAGCAGGCGGGCGAACACCTCGTCGGTGGTGCCGAGGCCGTCGACCTCGACGAGCAGCCCGCGCTCCGCGTAGAAGGGCACCAGCGGCTTGGTCTCCGCCGCGTACAGGTCGAGGCGCTTGCGGACGGCGTCCTCGGTGTCGTCGGCGCGCTGGATGACCTCGCCGCCGTCGACGTCGCAGATCCACCCGTTCTTCGGCGGGGCGTCCACGGAGTAGATGTGGCCGCAGGTCTTGCACACGCGGCGCTTGGTGATGCGCTCGAGGACGACCTCTTCGGGCACCTCGAGGTCGACCACCACGTCCAGCGGCCGGCTCTCGGTGATGGCCTCCAGCGAGTGACCCTGGGGCACCGTGCGGGGGAAGCCGTCGAGGATGTACCCGCGCTTGGTGGTGTCGCTCTCGTTGAGGCGCTCGTCCACCACGCCGATCATGATGTCGTCGCCCACCAGGCCGCCGGCGTCCATGACGGACTTGGCGCGGAGGCCGAACTCCGTACCGGCCGCCACCGCGGCGCGGAGCATGTCGCCCGTGGAGATGTGCGGCACGACGTAGTGCTGGGCCAGGCGGATGGCCTGGGTTCCCTTGCCCGCCCCTTGGCGGCCGAGCATGACGAGACGAACGCCCTCGGTCATGGCGCTACTTCGTCGTCTTGGTCTTGGTGGGCTTGGTGTTCAAGAAGCCCTCGTAGTTGCGCATCATCAGCTGGCCGTCGACCTGCTTGACGGTCTCGATGGCCACGCCGACGGCGATGAGGATCGAGATGCCGAAGAAGCCGAGGCGCTGACCGCCGGCGGTGTCGCCGAGCGTCTTGCCCAGCACGAACGCCGGGATCAGGGCGATGGAGGCCACGAAGAGGGCACCCGGCAGGGTGATCCGGGAGAGGATCTTCGCCAGGTAGCGCTCGGTCTGGTAGCCGGGGCGGATGCCGGGGATGAAGCCGCCCTGCTTGCGGATCTGGTCGGCCTGCTTGTGCGGGTCGAACTGGATCGCCGTGTAGAAGTAGGCGAACAAGATGATGAGCACGCCGTACACGGTGAGGTACGCCGGCGACGTGGACCGCGTGAGGTGCTGGTCGACGAACTGCTGGATGTCCCACCAGATGTTCGGGTTCTGAGCGGTGGCATCGCCCACCGGGAGGATCTGCGACAGGATCACCGGCAGGTACAGGACCGAGCTGGCGAAGATGATGGAGATCACGCCGGCGCCGTTGACCTTCAGCGGGATGTAGGTGCTCTGGCCGCCGAACATCTTGCGGCCCACCTGGCGCTTGGCGAACTGCACGGGGATGCGCCGGACGCCTTGTTCGACGAACACGATGCCCACCATCAACACGATGAACATGAGCGCCACGGCGATCATGGTGAAGGTGTTCTTCTCCTGCTGGACCGTGAGGAAGTTGCGGGGCAGCTGGCTCACGACCGACGAGAAGATCAGCAGCGACATGCCGTTGCCGACGCCGCGCTGGGTGATGACCTCACCGAACCACATGAGCAGGGCGAAGCCCGTGGTGAGGGTGAGCACCACCAGCACGAAGCGCCCGGCGTTGTAGTTGTCGCCGAAGACGTCGAGCCCGGTGGTGTTGACGTTGGCGCCGAAGCCGCCGCCACCCGTGTGGAACAGGTAGGTGATGCCCGTGGCCTGCAGCAGCGCGATGGCCACGCCGAGGTAGCGGGTCCACTGGGTGATCTTGCGCTGGCCGACGGCCCCCTGCTCCTGCCACTGCTCCAGCTTGGGGATCACGACGGCGAGGATCTGCATGATGATCGACGCCGTGATGTACGGCATGATCCCGAGCGCGAACACCGCGAACTGGGTGATGGCGCCGCCGGAGAAGGTCTGCAGCAGGTTCAGCACGCCGCTGGAGTCCGCCTTGTCCTGGATCTCCTTGATCTGGCCCAGGTCGATGCCCGGCACCGGGATGTGAGCACCCAGGCGGTACAGGGCGATCATCAGCAGCGTGAAGAGCAGCTTGTTGCGAAGCTCCGGGATCTTGAAGACGTTGCGCAGGGTCGACAACTCGCGCTCCTGATCGGCGATCGACGCGGCCCGTCAGGGCCGACGGGTCAACGGTTGGTGAACTGGTTGCCCTTGGCGGGCGGGCGGCCCTCACCCCAGGGGAGGGGCAGGCGCTCCACCGTACCGCCGGCAGCCGTGATGGCTTCCTCGGCGGACTTGGAGAAGGCGTGGGCCTGGACCGTCACAGCGCGAGACACCTGGCCTCGGCCGAGCACCTTGACGAGCGCACCCTTGGACACGAGGCCCTTGGAGAGCAGCGACTCGGGGCTGACCTGGTCGAGGCCGCTGGCCTCGATGGTGTCGAGGTTGATCGCCTGGTACTCGACGCGGAACGGGTTGGTGAAGCCCTTCAGCTTCGGGACCCGCATGTGCAGGGGCATCTGGCCGCCTTCGAACGAGGCGGGGATCTGACCGCGAGCGGCCTGGCCCTTGGTGCCTCGGCCGGCGGTCTTGCCGCCCTTGCCGGCGATGCCGCGGCCGACGCGGCGCCGACCCTTGTTGGAGCCCGCAGCGGGCTGGAGATCATGGACCTTCATGATCAGACCTCTTCGACGGTGATCAGGTGGGGCACCCGGGCGATCATCCCGCGGATCTCGGGACGGTCGGGCAGGACGTTGGACTGGCCGATCCCGCGCAGGCCCAGGGCGCGGACGGTGCCGCGGGTCTTGGGCTTGACGCCGATCGTGGACTTGATCTGCGTGACCTTGAGCTCGGCCATCACTTCACCTCTTCGAACTGCACGGGTCCGCGCTCGGACTCGTTGTACGCCTCGAGCAGGCCCTTGGGGACGAACTCCTCGGGCGAGAGGCCGCGCAGGCGAGCCACCTCGTCGGGGCGCTTGAGCGACTTGAGGCCGGCGATGGTGGCCCGGGCGACGTTGATGTGGTTGGCGGAGCCGAGCGACTTGCAGAGCACGTCGTGGATGCCGGCCTCTTCGAGGATGGCACGGGCGGCTCCGCCGGCGATCACGCCGGTACCGGGGGCGGCGGGCTTCAGCATGACCCGACCGGCACCCATGATCCCGATGGTGGGGTGGGTGATGGTGGACCCGGCGAGCGGGACGGAGAAGAGGTTCTTGCGAGCCTCCTCGGTGCCCTTCTGGATGGCGAGGGGCACCTCCTTCGCCTTGCCGTAGCCGAGGCCGACGCGACCGGCGCCGTCGCCGATCACCACCAGGGCGGTGAAGGAGAACCGACGGCCGCCCTTGACCACCTTGGCCACGCGGTTGATGTTGATGACGCGCGACTCGCGGAGCTGAGCGTCGTTCGTGTTCGGTGCCATCAGAACTCCAGTCCGCTCTTGCGAGCGGCTTCGGCGAGCGCCGCGATGCGGCCGTGGTAGAGGTTGCCGCCGCGGTCGAACACCACGGTGGTGACGCCGGCCGCCTTGGCCCGCTCGGCGACGAGCGCGCCGATCTTGGTGGCGGCGTCGACGTTGCCGCCGTTGCCGCGCAGCGCGGGCTCGGTGGTGGACGCCGAGGCGAGGGTGTGGCCGGCACGGTCGTCGATGACCTGCGCGGTGATGTGCTTGTTGGACCGGAACACGGCCAGGCGCGGACGCTCGGCGGTCCCCCGGACCTTCTTGCGCACCCGGCGGTGACGGCGGATGCGGGCTTCGCGCTTCTGCTTCGCTGAATCGCTCATGGTTCCTACTTCCCGGACTTTCCGGCCTTGCGGACGACGTGCTCGTCCACGTAGCGCACGCCCTTGCCCTTGTACGGCTCGGGCTTGCGCAGCTTGCGGATGTCGGCGGCGACCTGGCCGACCAGCTCCTTGTCGGAGCCCTTGACGTCGATGCGATCGGGGCTGGGGACCTCGAAGGTGACGCCGGCGGGCGCCTTGACCTCGACGGGGTGGCTGAAGCCCAGCGCCAGGTCCAGGGTGTCCTGGCCCTTGGCCGTGGCGCGGTAGCCGACGCCGATGATCTGCAGCTGCTTGGTGAAGCCGTCGGTGACCCCGACGACCATGTTGTTCACCAGGGAGCGGACCAGGCCGTGCATGGCCCGGCTCTGGCGCTCGTCGTCGGGCCGCTCCACGAGCAGCTGATCGCCGTCCTGGCGGATGGTGATGGCGCCCGGGATCGTGCGGTCGAGGGTGCCCTTGGGGCCCTTGACCGTGATCGTGCGGTCGGCGACGGTGACGTCGACGCCCGAGGGCACGGGGATGGGGGCTTTGCCGATGCGAGACATGGGTGCTCCTACCAGACGAAGCACAGGACTTCGCCGCCCACGTTGCGCTTGCGCGCTTCGCGGTCGGTCATCAGGCCCTGGCTGGTCGAGACGACGGCAACACCGAGCCCACCGAGGACGCGAGGGACCTCCTGGGCCGGCTTGTACACCCGGAGGCCGGGCTTGGACACGCGGCGGAGGCCGGAGATGGTCCGGGCCCGCTCGGGCGAGTACTTCATGGTGACGGTGAGCGTGCTCCCCGGGCGGTCGCCGTTGGTGGCAACGCTGAAGTCCTCGATGTAGCCCTCCTTCTTCAGGAGTGCCGCGAGGGCCTCCTTCTTCTTGGAGGACGGCATCTTCACCTCGTCGTGCATGGCGACGTTGGCGTTGCGGACACGGGTGAGCATGTCGGCGATGGGGTCAGTCATGGTCATGGTTCAGTCCTCCCTCACCAGCTCGCCTTGGTCACGCCGGGGATCTCCCCGGCGTGGGCCATGTCCCGCAGGCAGATGCGGCACAGCTTGAACTTGCGGTACACCGAGTGCGGACGCCCGCACTTCTGGCACCGCGTGTAGCCGCGCACCTTGAACTTGGGCTTCTTGTTCGCCTTGTTGATGAGTGCCTTCTTGGCCATCAGTTGGCCTGCCCTTCGCGCTTGAACGGGAACCCGAAGGCGTCGAGCAGGGCCTTGCCGCCTGCGTTGTCGACGGCGGTGGTCACGATGGTGATGTCCATGCCTCGGGTCTGGTCGATCTGGTCGTAGTCGATCTCGGGGAAGATCAGCTGCTCGGTCACGCCGAACGTGTAGTTGCCGCGGCCGTCGAAGCTGTTGGCCGGCAGGCCGCGGAAGTCCCGGATCCGGGGGATCGCCAGGGCGATCAGCCGGTCGAGGAACTCCCACATGCGGTCGCCGCGGAGGGTGACCTTGGCGCCGATGGCGTTGCCCTCGCGCAGCTTGAAGTTGGCGATGGACTTGCGGGCCCGGGTGGTCAGCGGCTTCTGGCCGGTGATCAGGGTGAGGTCCTTGATCGCGTTCTCCAGGAGCGAGGCCTGGCCGACGGCACCGCCGACGCCCATGTTGACCACGATCTTCTCTGCATGACGTTGCCGAGGCCCAGGTCCTTCTGGAGCTGGTCGCGGATCTCGTCGTTGTACTTCGCCTTCAGGCGAGGGATCTCGATGGTGTCACTCATGGGATCTCCACCCCCGTGCGCTTGCAGACTCGCACCTTCTTGCCGTCGACGACCTTGTAGCCAACTCGGGTGGCCTTGCCGTCGGACGGGCTGATGAGGGCGACGTTGCTGGCGTCGATGGGCTTGTCGATGTGGATGATGCCGCCGGTGTCGGTGGCGGAGCGGGCGGCACGGTGGCGCTTGGCGGTGTTCACGCCTTCGACCACGACCTTGCCCTCGGCGGGCAGCGCCTGGTGGACCACGCCTTCCTTGCCCTTGTCCTTGCCGGACAGGACGATGACGCGATCACCCTTCTTGATCTTGAGACCAGACATCAGAGGACCTCGGGGGCGAGGGAGACGATGCGCATGAACTTCTTGTCCCGGAGCTCGCGGCCCACCGGGCCGAAGATGCGGGTGCCACGCGGCTGCTGCTGCTCGTTGATGAGCACCGCAGCGTTCTCGTCGAAGCGGATGTAGGAGCCGTCGGGACGACGCTTCTCCTTCTTGGTGCGGACGACGACGCACTTGACGACGTCGCCCTTCTTCACGCCGGCACCGGGGATGGCGTCCTTGACCGTGGCCACGAACACGTCGCCGATGGAGGCGTAGCGCCGACGGGAGCCGCCCAGCACCTTGATGCAGAGCACCTCCTTGGCGCCGGAGTTGTCGGCGACCCGGAGACGGGTTTCCTGCTGGATCACTTGGCACGCTCCAGGATCTCCACGATCCGCCAGCGCTTGAGCTTGCTCAGCGGGCGGGTCTCGGCGACGCGGACCCGATCGCCCACGCGGAGGGTGTTCTCCTCGTCGTGGACGTAGAGCTTGGTGCTCTTGGCGACCGTCTTGCGGTACTTGGGGTGGGGCTTGCGCGTGGTGACCGTGACGACGGCGGTCTTGTCCATGCCGCTCGACGTGACGAGGCCCTCGCGGGACTTGCGGTCGTTGCGCTCTTCGGTGGTTGCTTCAGCCATCAGGCCTTCTCCTCCTGGGCGAGGGCCTCGGCGGCCTCGATCTCCCGGGCCCGCAGCTCGGTCTCGTAGCGGGCGATCTCCTTGCGCGCGGTGCGCAGGCCGGCGGTGTTCTCGAGCGTGCCGGTGGCGTTCTGGACCCGCAGCTTGAACAGCCGGTCCTTCTCCTCGGCGAGGCGCTCCACGATGGTGGCGGTGTCGAGGTCGGCGGCGGTGGTGGTGCTCTTCGCCATCAGAACCCCTCCTCGCGGGTGACGAACTTGGCCTTGATGGGCAGCTTCTGGATGGCTCGCTCGATGGCTTCTCGGGCGATCACCGGATCGCTGTAGGAGAGCTCGAACATGACCCGGCCCGGCTTCACGACGGCGACCCAGCGCTCCGGGTTGCCCTTGCCCGAGCCCATGCGGGTCTCGGCGGGCTTCTCGGTGATGGGCTTGTCGGGGAAGACCGAGATCCAGACCTTGCCGCCACGCTTGATGTGACGGGTCATCGCGATACGGGCGGCCTCGATCTGGCGGGCGGTGACCCAGCCCGGCTCG
>CALANQ010000285.1 GCA_937926025.1 uncultured Acidimicrobiales bacterium | reverse complement strand
CCGCCGGTCGGGACCTGAGCCAGCCAGAGCGGCGCGCCCTCGTAGGTGTAGTTGGAGTCCGGGGCGAGCTGCACCGCCTGGACAGCGAGGTCGGCGTCGGTGTTGGGGGCGTCGCTCTCCCACGGGGACGTGTAGACGTTGGCGAGCCCGCCGCAGGTGCCGTCGCAGCCGTCCCACACCGCCCACATGGTGCTGTTCGACCCCTCACCGGTGGTGCCGACGACGACGCCGAGCTGCATCAGGTTGGGCTGGTTGTTGCAGTCGTCGCTCACGTTGATGATGTTCGTGGCCAGGTCGATGGGGAGCGTGAAGGGACCGCCGAAGGTCAGCCCGAGCGCGATGTTGAGCGCGGTGACGCCGGCCTTCAGGGCGATCTCGGTGGCATCGGAGACGGCGGCCGCCTCCGTGTCGGTGAAGGGCAGGTCGAACTCGCTGTCGTCGGCGACGATCGTCTGGGTCACGACGTCCCCGGGTTGCAGGGTGATGTCGAAGCCGTCGGGGTTCGAGCCATCGGTGCCCTGGTAGAAGCAGCTCCCGGACTGGCCGCTGAGGACGATCGGCACGCCCTCGGACTGGGACGAGGCCATGGACCACTCGTCGGGGTTCGGGTACAGGTTCGGCCCGAACACCTGAGGCACCGGCTCGAGGTCCGACGAGGGGTAGGTGTAGATGCCATCGCCGGTGTCGTTGCGCACCGAGAGCGATCCCCCGGGGTTGTCGGCCGACTTGGTCGGGCTCTGCGCAGCGGTGAACACGGCACCGTGGGTCCAGTCCGCCCGGCCGTCGATGACCTGCAGGTCGCGGTGGTGCTGGACCGAGACGCTCACCAGATCGAGCCCGTCGCCGCTGGCCGCCTTGCCGTCGGCGAGCGCCACGCCCTTGGACCGGAGGAAGGAGACGGCCTTGGCCGGCAGGTCGAACTCGTAGTCCTTGGCCGGGTGGGCCCGGTCCAGCTTCCGGTCCTTCGTGGTCTGGGAGAAGACCAGGTCGTTGGGCTGCGGTCCCGTCGACATCATCGACCGGGCGATGCGCAGCGTCACGTCGGCGTTGTCACCCAGCACCTTGGATCCGCTGCGGGAGTTGGCCACGTCGAAGGCGATGCGCACCTTGACCTTGGCGCCGTCGCCGTCGGGCGTGATCGACACCCGCTTCGCCAGCCGGGGGGCGGCGTAGGCGAACCGGCCGTCCCTCCCGATGAGCGCATGGCGGCTGCCGGCCTCCAGGGTGTCCGCCGCCGTCGGGGTGGTCCGGTCCGAGTTCGGCGTCGCCGAGGGCTGATCGCTCGAGCACCCTGCCGCGAGCAGGCCGATGACGCCGAGGACCGCCACCGCCACGACCCTCGCCCTCGATGGGCGTGGCATCGCCTGGCCCGGCTCGTCGGGGGTGGTGATTGGTTCGGCGTGGCGCGATTGCATGCAACGCCGATCGGCCCCACCCACCCGAAGTTGACACTGGTGTCACCACAAATCCCCAGGTCGGAGGGGTCAAAGGAGCGCGACCGGAGCCAGGGTGACCGGGTTTCCACTCGCACGGGTGCCTGAGCAGGAACCCGGCGGCGCGGGCGTCGGATCAGAGGCGCCGGGGTCGGGCCACTGCTCAGCGAGCCTTCCGCCGGGCGGTGCGGTCGACGAGGGCCATCGCCGAGGTTGCGCCGACGCCGTGGATGGCGATGGACACGACGATGGCGAGCGCGGTGATGGCCCAGATCTCGTCGCTGCCGGAGAACTGCGAGGCGCCGAGGGCGTACGCCAGGTAGTAGGCGGACCCGAACCCGCGGATCCCGAAGAAGGCGACGACCGCGCGCTCGGAGGAGGCGAGCGACGATCCGATGAGCGCGATCAGGCCCGAGAGCGGCCGCACGACGAACACGAGGCTCAGGCTCACGATCGCCCCTCGCCAGGTGAGGGCGCCGGGGAGCCCGGACACGAGCGCGCCGCCGAGGAGGAAGAGGAGGGCGACCACGAGCAGGTTCTCGATCTGTTCGGCGAAGGCGTGGAGGTCGGCGTGGAACTCGTGGTTCCGCTCCGTGCCGCGCAGCACGACGGCGGCGACGAACACGGCGAGGAACCCGTACCCCTGCACCAGCTCGGTGGCGCCGTACGCGAGCAGGGTGCCCGCGATGGCGACGAAGCCCTGGGGCGTCTCGGCGAGGGCGCTCAGCCGGCCCGGCGGTCGGAACGCGACGATCCCGAGCAGACGGCCCACGATCCACCCCACGACGAGGGCGATGGCGGTGCGGCCGACGAGGTCCCAGGCGAACCACTCGAGCGCCCAACCTGAGGGGTCGGCGCCGTGGTCGGCCATGGCGATGGCGGCGTAGACGAACGGGAAGGCGAGGGCATCGTTGAGCCCGCCTTCGCTCGTGAGGGTGAAGCGGACATCGTCTTCGGCATCGGGGTTGGCGTCCTCGCCCAGGGACGGCTCGCCGACCTGGACATCGGATGCGAGCACCGGGTCCGTCGGCGCGATCACGGCGCCGAGGAGGAGCGCACTGGCCCCAGCCAGGCCGGCCACCGAGAACCCGAGCAACGCGGTGAGCCCGATCGTGAGGGGCATGGCGATGCCGATCATGCGCCAGGTGAGGCTCCACGAGCCCCACGAGAACGGGCGGTCGATCTTGAGGCCGGCGCCCATGAGGGCGACGATGACGACGAGCTCGGTGGCCCGTTCGGTGAGGTCCAGGTGCGCCCTCGGGTCCGGCGGAGGGAACCCCACGGGAACCAGGAAGAACAGCGCTCCGATGGCGACCAGGACGACGGGCAGCGAGAGCGGACGGCGGGTGGTGTAGGCGGGCACCCACGCGGCGACGAGCGCGGCCAGGCCGCCGACCGCCAGGGCGGTGTCGTACAGGTCTGGGGTCATCGGTCGGCGGGCGTCGTGGCCCGCGGGTCGCCGACGGCGGACCCGCGGCCGGCACCGCTGACGAGATGGATGCGCGGGTGGGGCTTCAGAGCGCCGACCCGCGATCTTCGATGCTCATCGCCATCGCGGCCGGCCCCCAGGTCATGCCGGCGGGTCGCTGTCGTCGGGTGGAGCGAACCCTTCGTTGGCCGTGGGGTCGGAGTCGCCGCCCTCGTCGGACGTCGGTTCCTCTTCGTGGTCCGCGGATCGGTCGGTCGGGTCGTCCATGGTGCTCCACTTCCCCCTCCTGGCAGGTGGCAACCCGACGACCGGTCCGGCGTCACGTCGGTGCTCGGAGGGCGTGCGCGCCCAGGGCCCGTCGCTGGCCGTCCGAGCGGCTTGGGGCTGACCGGTTCGAAGCACCCCGCCCGTTACCCGACGACCCGGATGGTGCCCTTCATGTAGTCGTGGATGCTGCAGTAGTACTCGTAGTCGCCGGGCTCATCGAACGTGACCTCCTTGGAGTCGCCGGTGGCGAGCTCGCCGGTGTCGAACGAGTCCGGGTCCCCGTCTTCGGCGGTGGCGGTGTGGGTCGCGTCGTCGGTGTTCTCGAAGGTGACGGTGTCGCCGACCGCCACCTCGACCTGGTCGGGGTCGAAGCTGAAGTCGGCGATGGTCACGTCCGTGGCGTTGTCACCACCCTGCTGGTCGGTGGACGGCTCGTCGGCGGACGTCGTCGGTGCGCTGCTGGTCGATCGGTCGTTGCCGGTCGACCCGCTGCCGTCGCTGGCGGAACCTCCGCCGCAGGCGCTGAGGGCGAGCGCGCCGGCCAGCAGGACGGCGGAGAGACGGGGGTGGGTGTTCACGGAAGCTCCAGTGGCAGGGGTATCGGGGAGGGGCGACGGACCCGAGGGCGGCCGCAGCCCCGGCGGGATGGAGCTGCGGCCGCACCGGGCCGGGCACCCGGATCCGTGCTCCCAGGCGTCGGATCCGGGTGCCCGATCGGGGTCGGTCAGGGCGACACCGCCATGTCGGTGGTGGCGAACGTGTCGGGGACCGGGTACTCGCCGAGGGCGAAGTTGAGGATGGCGACGTGCTGCATGTCGATCGGTTGGATCGAAGCCACCAGCCGGATCGGATCCTCCGTGGCGAGGAGCGGGATCACCGAGAGGTAGGTGGCCGCGGCGATCTGCTCGAGCTCGCGTGCCAGCTTGGCGGCGCCGGCCACGTCGGTGACCTTGGCGAACTCGTCGTTGACGGTCGCCTCGAGGTCGGCGGGCGGGTCCGACACCGGGTCCTTCCCCGCGCCGGTGAGCACCTCGTTCCACCGGTCGAGCTGGGCCTGGTGCTGGGCCTGGGCCGTCGTGACGTACTCCGCCACCGCAGGCGGGACCTCGCCGAGCGCACCCTTGCCGGCGGCGTCGAGCGCGGCGCCGTAGGTGTTGACCGCCAGGACTTCGAGGGAAGCGGCGAAGGCGCCGAGCTTGAGGTCGTTCTCTGCCGACCGCTCCATCTCGGGCTCGGTCGTCGTGGTGGACTCGTCCATCGCCTCGGTGGTGGTCGTCTCCTCCTTCGGCGCCGTCGTGTCGGAGGATCCGTCGCTGTCGCCCTTGCTGCAGGCGGCGAGCACCGCAGCGGCGCTCAGGGCGCTGCCGATGGCGAGGAAGCTGCGCCGGTTGACCCCCGAGCGTTCCGCCGGAGCGGTGGTCTCGGGTTCGTCGGTGGGGTTGGTCTGGTCGTTCACTTCACGGCTCCTTCTTCAGGCGGGCTGGCCTTGTCGCGGCCCTCGAAGGTCTCGGGGAAGGCCACGCTCCCGGCGGCAGCGGGGAGCTTGGCGAGATCGGTCGGGATGGCGATGAGGTCGGCGCCGCCGCCGGCCAGCAGGGCGTTGACGGCCCGCAGCGTGGCGAGGTGCTGGGACTCGACCCCCATGACGCTCGCCATCAGCTCCTTCGACGTGTTGTCCCGCATGAGCGAGAGGTTCGACACGTAGGTCTGGGTGGCGACCTGCTCGAGCGCCATGGCCAGCTCGACGACCTTGGCGGGGTCGGTCAGGCCCGGCTTGGCGTCGTTGACGACCTTCAGGTACTTGGCGTTGGGGTCCTTCTGCTCCTTGCCGCCGAGCGTCTTGGTGGCGGCGTTGAACGCGTCGCCGTGCTCGTCGTGCTGCTTCATGGTGGTCTCGGCGAACGTCTTCACGACGGGGTTGCCGTCGGCGATGAAGTCCAGCTCCAAGGCGGCCCCGTAGGTGGCGACTGCCAGGTTCTCCAGCGATGCCGCGGTCTGGAGCACCATCACGTCCACCTGGTCGGTGTCGCCCTGGGCGCCGACCGGCGACGAGAACATCGTGGTGAGCGCGGCAGCGAAGGCGGTTCCGAGCCCGCCCACCGCGGCGAGCGTGCTGAGACCGAAGCCGTCGTCGGCGAGCAGCCGACGGCGGTTGTCGGTGAACTCCCTGGCCTCGTCGGGATCGATGCCCTCCCGGAGCCGATCCGCACGTCCGTCGGCCAGATCGGCCTGCACGTCCTTCACGTCTCGCAGGGCATCGACCTGCAGATCCTCGGACTCCACGATCAGCTCGTGGAGCGCCCGTTCGTCGACGGTCATGGCTTTCCTCTTCCGTGGTTGCGGCTTGCGTCTCGATGGAGGCGCCCTCTCCGTCGATGCAAGGGGTACGCACCTGCCGTCCCGCGCAGATGGGCGGCCCGGGGCCGTTCTCGCACCTGTGCGGGTGATCGCGCCGCCGCCGACCAGCGTGGATGCTCGGACGAAGAAATCCAGAGAATCGGTGCTGCCGGGTCGGCCGGTCGCCGATTCCTCGCCGGGCGCACGACCGCGGCTGGCCATCAGCTGGCCGATCCAGCGGGTCTGTTGATCGAGCCGCTCCTCGTGATCAACCGCCTCCGCGGAGGTAGGCGCCGAGCCGGTTGAGCGAGCGGTGGTTCCGGCCCAGGGTCAGGGGAGCGACGACGGGAGCGAGGATGCGGGTCAGCCCGATGGGCACCTCGCGGAACTCGACCTCGGTCGAGCCGTCGGGCGCCGGGCGGAGGTGGAACTCGACCCGCGCCCGACCGGCCGGTCGGGCCCGCACCTCGAGCACCAGCTCGTGGGGCGCTCGGATGGCGATGACGCTGCTGCTGTCGGCCAAGGTGAGCGGTCCGGCGATGCCGACCCGGTGGTGGAAGGTCGAGCCGGGTGAGGGCCAGGTGGGGTCGATCGAGCGGATCACCTTCGCCCCGACGAGCCACTCGGGGTAGGTGGTGGGGTCGGCCAGGGCGGCGAACACGCGAGCCTGGTCGGCGTCGATCCGTTGGGTGGCGGTGGTCATGTCAGCTCCTCCAACGGCGCCAGGGTCGGGTGCGCTCGTGCCAGATGGCGGCCCGAGCGGCGTTGGCACCGGGAGCGCCGTGGAGCCCTCCGCCGGGATGGGCCGACGACGACGCCAGGTAGAGGCCCGGCAAGGGCGTGGCCGCCCGCCCGAGCCCCGGGACCGGGCGGAAGACGAGCTGCTGGTGGAGCTGCGCGGTCCCGCCGTTGATGGCACCGGCGGACAGGTTCGGGTTCTCCTCCTCGAAGCCTTCGGGGGTGAGCACGTGGCGGCCGCGGATGAGGCGCTTGAAGCCCGGGGCGAGCGCCTCGATCTCGTCCTCCATGCGGGCGGCGAACCCGTCCACGTCGTCGGCGCTCCACGAGGTGCCGAGCTGCCCGGCGCCGTCGCCGCGCACCGTGCGGGGGACGTGGGTGTAGGCCCAGGCGGTCTCGCGTCCGGCGGGCTGGCGGGTCGGGTCGGTCATGGACTGCTGTCCGATGAGCAGGAACGGCCGGGTCGGGATGAGGCCGCGGGCGAGCTCGGACGCCACCACGGTCAGGGCGTCGGTGTCCTCGGCGAGGTGGACGGTGCCGGCCCGCCGTGCCTCCGGTGACGTCCACGGGATGGGGGCGTCGAGCGTCCAGTCCACCTTGAACGTGGCGTCGTCCCAGTGGAACCGCTCGATGTCGCCGAGCACCGAGGCGGGCAGGTCGCCGGTGGCGACGAGCCGGGTGTAGAGCAGCGGTGCGTTCACGTCGGCGAGGACCGCTCGGCGGGCACGAGCCGTGCCGCCATCGGCGGTGCGCACCCCGATCGCCCGTCCACGCTCCGTCTCGACCCGCTCGACCGGCACGCCGCAGTGCACCGTCCCGCCCTTCGATCGCAGGCGGGCCACGAGCGCCGCGGTCACGGCGCGGGCGCCGCCCTCGGGGACGGGGAACCCGTTGACCTGGCCGAGGCAGCACATGATCCACCCGAAGAAGCCGCTGAGCGTCGACTCGGGGGCGAGGTCGGCGTGGAGGGCGCACCCGGCGAGGAGCCGGCGCGCCTCGGCACTGCCGAACTCCTCCTCACCCATGCGCCGGGCCGGCAGGACCAGGAACCGGGCGAAGCGGGCGAGCTCCCGTGGAGGCAGCGAGGTCGCCAGCCCGGTCCCCGCGGCGATCGGCGGGAACGGCCGGTACAGCAGCCGGGAGAGGTGGGGCTGCTGATCGGTCCAACGGCGGATCAGCCCCCGCCAGGCGGCCCCGTCACCGGGAGCGAAGCGGTCGAGGGTGGCGGCGGTCTCGTCGATCTCCCGGGAGATGATCGGGCAGGTCCCGTCGGAGGCCGGGTGGGCGAGCACGGTCGGGGCGTGCAGCCACCGGAGGCCGTGGTCGGCGAGGTCGAGCTGGTCGATCGGGCTGCCCTCGGATGCCAGCGGGTAGAACGCGCTGCACACGTCGTTGAGGAAGCCGGGCTCGATCAGCTCCGCCGAGCGGACGGAGCCGCCGGCTTCGTCGTTGGCCTCGAGCACGGTGACGGACCAGCCGTGGTCGGCGAGGACGTTCGCCGCCACCAACCCGTTGGGACCGGCACCGATCACGATCGCGTCGGCGTCCATCCGCTCCCCTACCCGGTGCCGCGGTGCGGCAACCAGGGGCGGACCGGCGCACCCAGCTGCTGGCTGCCGGCCCTCTCGCGCGTCCAGGGATCCCTGCCGGATGTGGACCGCAGCAGGGATCCCGGAACAGACGGTGGGGGCTTCAGGCGGGCGGGTAGCCGGCGCCGGCGAGGAGCCCGGCCAGGTGGGCGGCGTTGGCGGCCATGGTGGCGACGGTGTCGGTGACCTTCTCGGGGACCGGGTCGAGGTCCTTGAAGTCGACCGATCCCATCGCTTCGCCGACCCAGTAGGCGTGACCCCCGGCTGGGATCGTGAAGCCCACGTCGTTGAACGCCTGGAAGACCTGGGCGGCCACTCGTCGGCGTCGCCCTCGTCGGAGGCGGGCCGACCCTCCCAACGGGTTCCGGTGCCGCGAGGGCGGGTAGTGCGGCGGCATGGACTTCGGATACACGTTGATGACCGAGCAGTCGGGGCCTCGGGACCTGGTGCGCGACGCCGTGGCGGCCGAGACGGCGGGCTTCGACTTCGCCGTGATCAGCGACCACCTCTTCCCGTGGCTCGACGAGCAGG
Organism: uncultured Acidimicrobiales bacterium; assembly: GCA_937926025.1. Classification (GTDB taxonomy): domain Bacteria; phylum Actinomycetota; class Acidimicrobiia; order Acidimicrobiales; family Iamiaceae; genus Aquihabitans. Next base: position 15,751 of record CALANQ010000285.1, on the reverse strand, counting down.
GGCACTCGCCCAACGCGTGGAGCGTGCTCGGCGCCGTTGCCCACGCCACGGAGCGGATCGAGCTGATGACCTACGTGACCTGCCCGACGATGCGGTACCACCCGGTGATCGTCGCCCAGCAGGCCGCCACGATCGCCCTGCTCTCGGAAGGTCGGTTCACCCTCGGGCTCGGTGCCGGCGAGAACCTCAACGAGCACGCCGCGATCGGTGCGTGGCCACCGGTCAACATCCGCCACGAGATGCTCGACGAGGCCATCGAGATCATCCGCGACCTGTTCGGAGGCGGCTACGTCGACTACTTCGGCAAGCACTTCCCGGTCGACTCCGCCCGGGTGTGGGACCTGCCCGATGACCCGGTGCGGATCGGGATGGCGGTGTCGGGTCCGCAGTCGGCGGCCATGGCCGGCAAGCAGGCCGATGTGATGATCGCGGTCGAGCCCGACGCCGAGCTCGGCGACGCGTTCGACGAAGCCGGTGGTTCCGGCAAGCCCCGGGTCGGGCAGATGCCGATCAGCTTCGACCGTGACCGCGACGCGGCCATCGCCCGAGCGCACGAGCAGTTCCGCTGGTTCGGCGGCGGCTGGAAGGTCAACGCCGAGCTGCCCGGCCCCGCCGCGTTCGCCGCCGCGTCGCAGTACGTCCGACCCGACGACGTCGCCGACTCGATCCCCTGCGGCGACGACGTGGGTGCGGTGGTCGAGGCGGTGCAGGACTGGGTCGACGCCGGGTTCACCCACCTGGCCCTGGTCCAGATCGGCGGCGACACCCAACCCGACTTCGTGGAGTGGGCCGAGTCCGACCTGCTCCCCGCGCTGCGCTCGATGCGTCCGGAGGGGTGACCGTTGGCCGTCGGGACCGCCTCTGGGAGCGAACCCTTCGCGGTCTTCGCGGACCCAACCGGCGAGGACTTCTCCCTCGGGGTCGAGGAGGAGTTCCTGCTGGTGGACCAGAAGGTCGGGAAGAGGCCGCAGTCCAGGTCCGGGGCTCCCGCCGCGCACGAGTCTCGAGGTATCCGGCAGGGAGGTCCCTGGTGCGTGGGAGCATCTCGTCAGGAGACGGCGGCTGGCCTGGCCGGGACGAGATCAGGGGCATCCGATGATCGAGCATGCGCTCATCCGCTTGGAACCGGGCGATGACGGGTCCGTGGTCGGCTGGTTCGTGCACCGTCAGACCGGTGAGGAGCTGAGGGTGTCGTTCGTCTTGCGGGAGCACGGGGTCGAGCCGACCCCCGACATCTTCTGGAAGTGGCCGAACGCAACCGTGGATGAGATCCGGACGGTCGCGGCGGCGGTGAGAGCGGTCGGCAAGGTCGCTGAGCTCGTGGTGGATGAGGGCGACGCGGGCGGTCCTTGAACCGGAGGCCGGTGCCTCGGCCGGGCATGGACGGGCGTTCCGATCCACGGTGGCGGAAGAGAACCGCTCGTGCATCGAAGCCGGCGTGGGCCTGTTTCGTGGGTGGAAGGGTGCGTCCGCGGGCAGTGGTCCTTCGAACCCGATTCGAAGGACGTGCTCCCATGCGCCGCACCGCTGTTGCCCTCCTGTTCGCCTCGCTGCTGGTCCTCCCGTTCGCCACGGCCTGTTCGAGCGACACGACCGACGACGCCAAGGAGACGGTGGAGTCGGCCAAGGACGATGCCGCTGAGGCGGCGGACGATGCGACGGCGCGAGGTCAGGCGGAGGCGCTGCGCGCCAGCCTGAAGGGCAACGAGACGGCCGACGACGAGGGCGTCCGCTCCGTGTCCGTGCTCCGGCAGGCCGCCGACGACCTGCCGGGCGACCCCGACGTCTCGGGCATCGACGATGGCGACGGCGACGGGCTCGATGACGACGGCAAGGTCCAGATCACGGTCGACGACTCATCGGCCTGCGTGTCGCTCCCCGAGACGGGGGAGGACATCGACGTGACCGACGGCGACTGCTGACCAGGCCGGAGGAGAGCGCCGGCATGAGCTGAGCCGACTCGTCCCCTCCACCGGCACCTGAAGCGCGAGCGGTGAGGCCGTTGCTAGTTGGCGGGCGGGCTCGGAGGGGCGGGGTCGGTGCGGGCCAGCTGCGTCTGCATCTCCCCGCGGTTGCTGACGCCCAGCTTCCGGTAGATCGATGCCAGGTGGTTGTCGACGGTCCGGACCGAGATGCCGAGGTCCGCCGCGATGTCACGGCTCCGGTCCCCGGCGCCGGCCCGAGCGGCGATGTCGTGCTCTCTCGGGGTCAGCCCCCGCGGGTTCCCGAGCGATGGCGTCTGGACCCCGGGACGGCGCGCCGCGATCGATGCCGCGACGAACTCCGCTCGCTGGGCGGTGGCGGGATCTCCGGTCGCCTCGTACCGGCGGGCGGCCTGGGCGGCGGCCTCCGCGCCGGCCAGGGTGAACCCCAGCTCGGGGAGCTCGAAGGCGATGGCCAGCAGGGCGTCGGGGTCCTCAGCTTCGAGCGCCTCGGCGTGGCGGAGCAGCGCACCGGCGAGCGGTCCCTCCCAGCGGTCGGCCGCGGTCCGGAGGACCGGGAGCGCCGAGCGGTGGTGGCCGAGGCGCACAGCGCCGTGCGCGGTCATGGCTCCGAGCGGCACGTGGTTGGCGTCGAGCGCCTCCTGCCCGGCGACCGCCAGGGCGCGGGCGGCCGACCGGGTCGAGGTGCTGATGGCCTCGCGCCAGGCGGCGGCCTGGGCCAGCAGGAGGCGGACCTTCGTCTCGTCGAGCCAGGCTGCGTCGGTCTGCTCGGCTGCCTCCAGGGATCCGGTGATGTCGCCCTGCTGGGCGAGGGCGGCGGCGCGGACGGCTTGGGCGACGGGCCGGAGACCGGAGATGTCGGCGTGGTCGAGGCGGTCCGCGGCGTCGAGCGCATCGTGGATGGCTCGGTCGAGGTCGCCGTCGAGGTAGCGCTGCACCGAGCGCACGGCGAGCCAGGTGCCCGGCGCCGCCTCCGATCGATCATGGGCCCGCTCCAGCTCGACCTCGACGAGCGCGGACGCATCGGCGCTGCGCCCGCCGAACGCCAGCCCGAGGAACCGGGAGAGGGTCAGCAGCTCGCGAGCGGTGGGGACGTCCTCTCGGATGGCCGGGGTGAGCGGGAGGCCCTCGGTGACGAAGCGGTCGGCGGCGGTCAGATCCCCGGCCATCACGGCGACGACCGCGCCGACCAGGCACTCGTTGGCGCGCACGGCATCGGGCTTCGGGCCGTCGGTCGACGGCTCGTGGGGAGCAGCGCCGGATGACGTGCCGGCATCGCCGATCCAGGAGCGGGCGTAGGCCAGGTCGGCGGCGACGAAGCTGCGCCAGTGCGGATCCTCGATCGAGGCCAGACCTTCCTCGAGCACGGCGATGGACGCCTCGAACAGGCCGGCGCCGGTCCCCAGGTTGTTCCCGCGCCGGCTGATCACGCGAGCGCGCTCCTCGTCGGTGGAGGCGAGGGCGAACGCCTCGCTGAGCGCCTGATCGGCGGCGGCGGTCTGGCGCTGGGCGATGAGGGCGGTGCCGAGGGCGAAGCGAGCGTCGTAGCTGTCGCACCCGGCCGCCCGGAGCAGGCGCTCGGCCACGGCGGGATCCACCAGCTCGAGCGCTCGGCGTGCGGCGGTCAGCGCCTGGTCCGGTTCGAGCGGCAGGTCGTGCTCGAGGCGCAGGATCGCGGCGGGGAGGGCCGCTCCCGGGTCGACGGATTCCATCGCGGTCAGCGCCCGCGCGGCGGCGCTCCGCTGCTGCAGGCCGCCCAGGCTGCTGCGCACGACCTCGCCGAACAGCGGGTGGCCGAGGCGCACCACCGGCTCGCCGCCTTCGTCGGTGACCATCACCAGGCCCGCAGCTTCGAGCGACGCGAGCAGGTCGACACCGGCCAGTTCGGACGCGGCGCCGAGCGACATGCGCTCGGCGATCGCCAGGGCCTCGAAGACCCGGCGGTCGCTGCCGTCGAGCAGCTGGAACCTCGAGGACACCAGATCGATCAGGTCCGGAGGGGCGAGCGGATCGCCCACGAACTCCCAGCCTCCGGGCTTGTCGACCAGCAGTCCCTCGCGGAGGTTCAGCCACACCAGCTCCCGGGCGTGGAGCGGGACCCCCTGGCTGCTCACCCAGAGGCGGTCGACGGTGGCCGCGCTGACCGGCCCGCCGAGCGCGCCCGTCACGGCCTGCTCGAGCTGGGCGCGATCCAGCGGAGCCACCGGGCAGCGCACGAGAGCTCCCTCCACCACCAGCCCGTCGAGCACCGGCGGGAGCGGGGCGCCATCGCGTGCGGTGGCCACCACGAACACCAGTCCCCGCCGGATGAGCTCGCTGAGCGCCGTGGCGGACGCGGCGTCCAGCAGCGGCGCATCGTCGACGTGGACGAGCAGCCGGCCCGTCGACCCGGTGCGTCGGTGCACGGCCTGCACCACCTCGGCGGTCATCTCCTCGGGGTTGTGGGCCTTGAGCTGGGAGGTGAGCGGGGCCAGGGCGCCGAACGGGTGCGCTGGTGCCGAGGTGGCGATCACCCGCTCGGTGACGTGGCCCAGGGCTCGGGCCCGGTCGGCGGTGGCCATCGCCGTCGCCGTCTTGCCCACCCCGGCGGGTCCGGTGAGGACCACGCCGCCCACCGCCGGCTGGTCCAGGGCATCGAGGATGAACGCCATCCGGCCCTCGATCCCGACCAGGCCCCACGGCTGGGCGGGGAACGGGATGGTCACAGCGGCCAACCTAACAAGCCAGGTCAGGGGGCCTCCCGGGCGGGTCCGGCCTGTCCGCACGGACCCGCTGGGACCCGTCGTGGTGAGGGCCTACTCAGGCGGGTGCGGCGGACTACCCATTTCGACGCGGAGCCGACGAGGTGGATGCTCTCGTCCCCTTCTCGTCCCAGGAGCCAGACCCCATGATCCGAACGATCCGATGTGCCGCGTTGGTGGCTGCGACGACCTCCCTGCTCGTGGGCTGCGGCGCCGCGGCAGAGAAGGTGAGCGAGAAGGCGACCGAGAAGATGGTCGAGCAGCAGACCGGCGGGAACGTCGACATCGACACCGATGGCGACGGTTCGGTGGAGATCGAGACGGAGGACGGCTCGATGAGCTTCGGCACCGGCGAGGTCCCGGAGGAGTGGCCCGACGACATCGACCTCCCCGACGACCTCGAGGTCCAGTCCGGGACGACCTCCGACAGCTCCGACGGCCGCCTGGTCGCCCTGGTCGGGGCCACCGATGAGACCCCGGAGGAGCTCCTCGCCCGGTACAAGGACGAGCTCGCTGACTGGGAGATCTCGGGCGAGTCCACGTCCAGCGGTGGAGGATCGACCCTCACCGGCGCCCAGTGGGAGACCGACGGGCGCCGCGTCACGTTCGCGGCGACCGACGGCCAGACCCCCGCAGGCGACGCGACCTTCCTCACGATCTCGCACACCACCCCCAGCTGAGCGCCGCGCCGCTCAGCGACAGGTGGTCAGCCGCCGGGTCACCACCCAGGCCGGCAACGACGGCGGCCTGCCCTTCGGCCGGCGCGGGTACGGGGACATCATGGATCCCGACCACGACGACCCCGGCACCGCCCTCGACCCCGAAGCGGAGGAGGCGAGGCTCGACGACCTCGGCAAGCGCATCGCGGCCACCCGCAAGAAGGCGCACGAGGACCTGGAGGGCTCGGGCCGCACGTTCGCCGACCAAGGGGTGCGCGCCCAGGTGGAGGCGGATGGCGACACCGCCCACCCGCCCGCCGACCGCCCCTGACGCGCCCACGCAGCCGTCCCCACCCCGGCATCGCCGGCGCGCGCTCCGGTCGCCCGGTCGCCTCCTGGAGGGCACCAGGTCTGGTCGCCCGAACCGACGGGTAGAAGCTGCGCACACACCCCTGGAACGGGTGGGACCCGAAGACCTCCAGGTCGGGTCCCACCCGGATCCCGGTCAGCCACCCGGCTGGCGAGGTTCGACGACGAGCACGCCGTTGGGATCGGCGAGCTCGAGCACCTTGCGCACCGGACCCGTCGGGTCGGTGACGACGCAGGTGGCGCCGTTCGCCTCGGCGGCGCCGCTCACGCGGAACAGCAGCATGATCCCGGACGAGTCGCAGAACCCGCAGCGGCTGAGGTCGACGACGATGCCGTCCACCTGGCCCTCGAGGGCACCCATCACCTGACGCAGGGCGTCGGGCACGGTGGCGGCGTCGAGATCGCCGGCGATCCGGATGGTGAGACGGCCGCCGTCCCGCTCGAAGGTGACGCCTGAGGCGCTGGTTGCCATCGGAGGAACCTACGAGGCGGCGACGGCCGGAGGGAACGGCCGGTGGCGGCTGCTCACGACTGCGGAGAGCCCTCGAAGCGGACCGTCACCTTGGTGGCACCGGCGCTCTCGAGCAGCTGGGTGAGGAAGATGCGGGTGTTCTTCTCGGCGCGCTCCCGCAGCTCGGACTGCTCGGCGGCGGCCCGCAGCTTGTTGCGCCCGGCGACCTGCGCGCCCTTCTCGCTGGTGGGGCTGTCGTTGAACACGGAGCCGACCCGGTTGAGCAGCCCGCGGTCGCGCGAGACGATCTTGGAGCGTTCGACGTCGAGGGTCACCGCACCGACCCGGGCGTGGGGGACGGTGACGACCACCTCGTGGTCCGCGGAGATCTGGACCGAGGAGGCGTCGAGCTCCGACAGGTCGACGATCCCGTCGGCCGAGCCGATGGCGTCGTAGATGGCGTGCTCGCCGGCGATGAAGCTCGGCACGTACTTGACGTCCTTCTCCAGGTCCACGGTGACCTCGAACTCCGCCGTGGAGGCGTGGTAGTCGGAGAGGTCGGACAGGGACCGGAGCATGACCGGGCCGGTCCGGTCGACGGTCTTCTCCTGGACGGGGTTGCCGAGGTGCGGGAGCAGCGAGAAGTGCTGCGCCGCACCGACGCTGATCACGAGCACCACCACGAGGGCGGCCGCGGCGATGCCGCTCTTGATGGCCTTGAACATCAGGACCTCCGGATGCCGGCGCAGTGACCTCAACGGGTCCCGATGGTGCGTGGCACGGGTTCCAACCGGACCCCGTCACGCCGTCTTCCCGGGCGGCGGGTGATTTCACCCCACCCGGACGGGGGGACCGAGCCAGCCCGGTCGCAGACGGCTCCACCTGAGCGATCAGCTCGACGGCTCGGCGTCGTGAGGCGGGAGCGGCGGGGCGTCGACCTGCGCGGTGACCCAGCCCCAGAGCTCCCGACGCCGGGCCGGGGTGTCCGAGCGGCGCGTCGACGGGAGGCGGTGGATCGGCCGGAGGCGGCGGTCCAGCCAGAACCCGCCCGACGAGGCGAGCGGCTCGCCGTCGTCGCCCGCGAGCCAGACGGCGGTGTCGGCACCCGACGCCGGCGTCCGCAGCAGCGGTCCCATCACCCGCTTGAAGGTCGGCAGGGCGGCGTCGACTCCTGGCGTGTCCGCCCACCCCGGGTGCATGGCGTGGAAGACGACCTCGGCGGCTGGCACCCGTTCCGCCCACAGCTCGTTGAGGGTCACCTGCGCCCGCTTCGCCAGGGCGTACTGCTTGGTGCCGTCGTAGCGGTCCGGGGCCATCTGGAGACCGTCGACGGTGAGCTCGGCGGCGTACATGCCGCCGGACGAGACGGTGATGACCCGCCCTGGGCCCGCCTCGGCCAGCTGGTCCAGGAGCAGGCTGGTCAGCAGGAACGGGCCGGCCACCTGGCTGGCCACGGTCACCTCGATGCCCTCGGCGGTCTCGGCGCGCTCGTGCAGGAGCGCGCCGGCGTTGTGGACGAGGACGTCGACCCGACCGAACCGGGCGGCGATGGCATCGGCGGCGTGCCGCACCTGATCGAGGTCGCCCAGGTCAGCCAGGACGGACTCGACCGCAGGGTTGCCGGTCTCGGAGCGGATCGCCTCGACCGCACGCCGGGTGCGCAGCTCGTCTCGGCCGATGATCACGGTGGTGGCGCCCCGGCCGGCCAGCGAGCGCGCGGCCGCACCGCCGATGCCCGACGTCGCTCCGGTGATGACCACGACGCGCCCGGTCAGATCGACCGGAGCGGCCGATCCCCAGTGGTCGAGCCGGGACCGGACCTCGGGACCGATGCGCGAGAAGCTCGGCACGACGAGCAGCTCGAGGGCGCCGTCGACGAGGTCAGCAGCGTTCATGGGTTCGGTACGTGGACATCGCCTTCTCCTGCCCGGTCGGCGCCGGCGCAGACCTGGTTCCCCGTGCGTTCGGAGGCGCGGCAGCGGACGGATGACCCGCACCGGCCGGACGTCGGCCGGTTGCGGGCTCGGCGCACCGGGTACCGGAAGGGTCCACCGACACGAGGAGCGCCATGACCGCGCAGAAGCCACCCGCGACGACCACTGATGGTGGGGCGCCCGTCGCCAGCGACGAGCACTCGCTCACGGCCGGTCCGAGCGGGCCGATCCTGCTGCAGGACCACTACCTCATCGAGCAGATGGCCCAGTTCAACCGGGAGCGCATCCCCGAGCGCCAGCCCCATGCCAAGGGCGGCGGCGCGTTCGGTCGGTTCGAGGTCACCGGGGACGTGAGCGCCCACACGCGCGCTGCCGTCTTCCAGCCGGGCACGACCACGGACCTGATGGTCCGCTTCTCGACGGTGGCCGGTGAGCGGGGCTCTCCCGACACCTGGCGGGACCCTCGCGGCTTCTCCGTGAAGCTCTACACCTCGGAGGGCAACCTCGATCTCGTGGGCAACAACACGCCCGTCTTCTTCATCCGGGATCCGATGAAGTTCCAGCACTTCATCCGGTCGCAGAAGCGGAGGGCCGACAACGGCCTCCGCGATCACGACATGCAGTGGGACTTCTGGACGCTGTCGCCCGAGTCGGCGCACCAGGTGACGTGGCTGATGGGCGACCGCGGCATCCCGCGCTCGTGGCGCCACATGAACGGCTACTCCAGCCACACCTACTCGTGGACGAACGCCGATGACGACACCGTCTGGGTGAAGTACCACTGGCGGTGCGACCAGGGCGTGGAGAACCTGACCCAGGACGAGGCGGACCGCATCGCCGGGCAGGACGCCGACTACCACCGGCGCGACCTGTTCGAGGCCATCGCCAGCGGCGACCACCCGACGTGGACGCTGAAGGTGCAGATCATGCCGTACGACGACGCCGCCACCTATCGGTTCAACCCGTTCGACCTGACCAAGGTGTGGCCGCACGAGGACTACCCGTTGACCGAGGTCGGGCGGATGACGCTGGACCGCAACCCCACGGACTTCCACACGGAGATCGAGCAGGCGGCCTACGAGCCCAACAACCTCGTGCCCGGCACCGGGCTGTCGCCCGACCGCATGCTGCTCGCCCGCGGCTTCGCGTACGCCGACGCCCACCGGGCCCGGCTGGGGGTCAACTACAAGCAGATCCCGGTCAACCGCCCCCAGTGCCCGGTCCACAGCTACTCCAAGGACGGGGCGATGCGGGTGGAGAACGTCAGCGACCCGGTGTACGCGCCCAACAGCTACGGCGGTCCCCAGGCGGACCCGTCGCTGGTGATGAGCGACAACACGTGGGGCTACGGCATCGATGCCGAGATGGCCCGCACCGCCTACGAAGCCCGATCCGACGACGACGACTTCGTCCAGCCGCGGACGCTGCTGAACGATGTGATGGACGACGCCGCCCGCGACCGGTTCGTCTCGAACGTCGCCGGCCACCTCAGCGACGGGGTGTCCGACGAGGTCCTGGCCCGGGCTTACGAGTACTGGCGCCAGGTGGACCCGGCCATCGCCGACCGCATCGAGAAGGAGGTCGGTGGAAGCTGACCGGATCCGCCAGCCAGTGAACGACCCGAACCGGTGGGGCAGGATGCGCTCATGCCACCGAGCCCCGTGATCGGCCCGGCGACCAGCCCGGCGACCGGCCCCCGCCCCGTCCGATGAGGCACTGGGCCGCTCGTTGGGCCAGCGCGCTCGACCAGGTGCGCCGAAGCCTGTTCTTCCTGCCGCTGCTGGCCGTGATCATCGCCGGCATCGCGGCACGGGCCCTGGTCTCGGTGGAGGGGCGGGCCGCGGCGATGCTCGACGCCGACCACCGGCGGGTGCGCGACGCGTTCGAACGGCGATTCGCCACCTGACCGCCGTCGCGCCTGGACGCGGCCGCATCGGGCGGCGATCGTGTCTCGAACGTGCTCGAAGCGGATAGGAGACCATCCGCGGTCATGGGAGGAGGAGATCGGTTGGATCAGCAGCGAGTCGAGGCCGAGCTCCCCGGCGACCTGCGCGCGCCGCGGATGGCTCGCACCTGGATGGCCGAGCAACTGGCGCCGGTGGGCCTGGCCCCGGCGGACTGCGAGGCGGCCCTGCTGCTGGTCAGCGAGCTGGTGACCAACGTGGTGACCCACACCGCCTCCGCCCCGACCCTGATCCTGGAGACCCGGTCCGACCGCATCCTCGTCGAGGTCGCCGACACCGACGCTGCTCCGGCCGCCATCCGGGAGGACGACGCGGCGGCGGTCGGCGGCTGGGGCCTGCGCATCGTCGACGAGGTCGCCAGCGACTGGGGCGTCCGCTCCGGCGACGGCGCCAAGGTCGTCTGGTTCACGATCGAACGGGACCGTTCGTGAGCCGCGGCGATCCCGGCCCGATCATCGACGGCCCCTAGCCTGCGATCGATGGACGCCTCGGACAACGCCCGGTACCTGCACGTCGCCACCGACGGCGACGGCGATGCCCCGACGATCCGCGCCGCCGGCGAGCTCGACGCCGGTTCCTCGCCCGACCTGCTGGACGCGGTCGATGCCGCCGCCGGGCCTGGTGCCGTGGTCAGCCTCGACCTCGCCGAGGTCACGTTCATCGACTCCTCCGGGCTCCGGGCGCTCGCCGAGACGCTGCGCCGATCGGCAGCGGACGGCTTCGAGCTGCGGATCGCAGCCGCCAGCGAGCCCGTCGAGCACCTCCTCGCCATGACGGGCATGGCCTCGCTGCTCCAGCCCTGACGCACCCGGTCCGCCCGGGATCACCGGGTCAGGCGGTCGGGGCTTCCGACGCGTGCACGAGCAGGACGGCGATGTCGTCGTTGGTGGCGGGTCCGGCACCGGGCTCCTGGTGCACGGCCTCGATGAGCCGGTCCAGCTCCGGACCGAGGGCGGCCGGGTCGAGGTCGGCCAGGTGGGCGGCCAGGCGGTCGATGCTGCGGATGATGGGCTCGCCCCGCCGCTCGATGAGCCCGTCGGTGTAGGCCAGCAGCACCGAACCCGGCGGGAACGGCACCCGCTGGAGGGCGCGGGACTCGACCCGCAGGCCGATCATGGGCTGCTGGTTCTGGTCGAGCCGCTGCACCTGGCCGTCCGGGGTCCGGATGAGGGCGAACGGGTGCCCGGCGCTCACGTACCCGACGCGCTGCTGGGCCGGGTCGAGGTGGAGGAGCAGCGCGGTGGCGTAGGTGTGGTCGGGGCCGGCGAGCATGGAGCACGCGGTGGCGATCACGGCCTCGGGCGGCGTGCCGGCCCGCAGCAGACCGGTGAGCAGGTGCTGGATCTGCGCCATGGCGGCGACCGCCTCGACGCCGTGGCCCACGACATCGCCGATGATCGCGATGGCCGTCCCGTCACCGAGCGGTGTCACCTCGTACCAGTCGCCTCCCATCCCGACGGCGGAGGCGGCCGGCTCGTAGCGGGCCAGCAGCGACAGGCCCTCGACGTGGGGGAGCGGAGCGAGGAGGCGCCGCTGCATCGAGGCGACCACGGCGTGCTCGGCCTCGTACAGCCGCACGCGCTCCAGCGTCTGCCCGACGACGTCGCAGAGGGACAGCACGCGGAAGCGGAAGCGGTCGTCGAAGGGCATCGGCGCCCGCCAGGCCAGCGTGACGGCGCCCACGACCGTGGCGGCGCTGTCGTGGAGGGGGATCACGGCGGTGGCACCGAACCCGGCGGCCTCGGTCTCATCGGCGGCGGCGGGGAACTGGTCTCGGTAGGTGCGGATGTCGCCGAACCAGAAGGTCTCGTCGGCGCGCACGGACCGGCTGAGGGGCAGGTCCTCGTCGATGCCGACCTGTTCGTAGCGCCGGGAGAAGTCCGATGGCACCTCGCTGGGCAGGACGGCGACCAGCACGGATCGTTCCGCAGCCAGCAGGCGGATGTTCGCGACGGTCGCGCCCAGGATCGAGCTGGCGTGGTCCCGGACCAGCAGGGCGACGTCGGCCGTCGTCTTCGCCGCCGCCATGGCGGCGCCCAGCTCGGCCATCGACGCGGTGTGCTCGGCGAGCTGGGCCCGGACGATGGCCTGGCCGCACAGGCGGGAGAGGGTCTCGACCGCGTTCAGGTCGTCCTCGTCGAAGGGCACCGCGGCGTCCCACTCGAGGAGGAGCACGCCCATGGGGTGGTGCCGGTCGTCGTAGAGCGGCGAGGCGACCAGCGCACCGGTGCCGTCGCCCTGGTGGGTGGTGCGGGGCGACCGGCCCCATCCGTCGCGGGGCCGCAGGACGGTGTCCGCGCGCCGCAGCGCCTCGGCGACGGGCTCCGCCTCATCGATCCGGAGCACGTCGCGGTGGAACCCGTGCATCGCCAGGCTCTCGGCGTCGCTGATGAGCCCGACGGCGGCGCGCCGGGCGTCCATGGCGCGGGGTGCCTCCTCCAGGATCACCGCCATCACCTCCGCCTCGGCGGCCGAGGCAGCGAGGCGCCGGCCGAGCCGGGCGAGGGCGGCGTCGGTGGCGAGCGTCCGGGCCCGCTCCTGGCGCAGCTGTCGGCTGTCGAGGGTGGCGGCGATGCGCGAGGCGATGACCTGGGCGATGGCCAGGTCCTCCTCCGTGTAGGCGCGGTGGTCGTGGGTGACGATGAACTGCATGGCCCCGTCGACGCGCCGTCCCTTGGCGAGCGGGACGGTGATGGCGCTCCGGATCGCCAGGTCCTCCACCACCCGCGCGGCTTCGGCGGTGAGGTTGGCCTCGGCGATGGCCCGGGCGTCGATCCGGTGGTGGAACTCCGGGCGGCGGGTGCGCATGACGGCGGCGACCCCCGTCGGTGCATCCGGGTCGAACGGGTGGCGCTCCTGCAGCTCCCGGGCGTAGCGCACCATCGCCGGATCCCGGTGTGCGATCTCCACCACCGGGATGCGGTCGTGGGGCCCGTCGAACACGTGGAGCACGCACCAGTCGGCGAACCGCGGGATCACCGATGCGGTGACCCGGCGCATGAGCTCGGCGAGGTCGGATGGATCCTCGAGCGCCTCGTTGACCGCGCTGACCAGCTCGAGGCGCTCCCGCTGGAACCGTTCGCGGTCGAGGGCTTCGGCGACCAGCGCGCTGAGCTGGTCCCGTTCGAGATCGGCTTCGGCGCGGGCGGAGATGTCGTGGCAGCAGCCGATGGTGCCGGTCACCTCGCCGGCGGCGTCGAGGGTGGCACCGCCCGATGCCTCGAGCCACCGGACGGCACCGTCGGGGAGGACGACCCGGTGGGCCAGCTGGTAGGAGCCCTTGGCGGCGACCGCGTCCTGCACGGCGGACAGCACCCGCTCCCGGTCGTCGGGGTGGACCAGGGAGCGCCACGACTCGAAGGTCCCGTCGAAGGTGCCCGGCTCCAAGCCGAAGAGGCGTTCCATCTGCGGATCCCACGTCACATCCCCGCGGTGGAGGTCCCACCGCCAGGTGCCGAAGCCGCCAGCGTCGAGGGCGAGGCGCAGGTGGTCTGCCGGCTCCGCGGCGCCGGCCCGGTCCGCCGGCGGCGCCGGTGCGGGGCGGTCGGGCTCCTCCATGAGGGGAATCTAGGTCCGGGCCGGATCAGGCGCCGGGGAACGCGGCGCGGTGATCGAGCGATCAGGTGGGCGCCGCCCGGACCCGGCTCATCGTCGGCGGGTGATGGACACGCCCCCGGGGCCGATGAGGGCGCCCACGATGATGAGCACGATGCCGAAGATGATCTGTCCCTGGAGGAGCTGGACGATCCCGGCGATCACGAGGATGGCGGCGATGATCCAGAGCACGAGTCCTGTCATGGCCTCCTCCTGCCCCGGCGCCCGCCTTCCAAACCCCCGAGACGGACGGCGGCGGAGCCGGCTCCTGCCTAGGGGCGCAGCACCACCTTGACGGCACCGTCGCGCTTCTCCTGGAACATGGCGTAGGCCTCGGGCGCCTCATCGAGCGGGAGGTGGTGGGTGGCCAGGTCGATGACGTCGAGCGGATCGGCGGGGTCGGAGACGAGCGGCAGCAGGTCGGGGATCCAGCGCTTCACGTTGGCCTGGCCCATGCGGAGCGTGAGCTGCTTGTCGAACATCTGGAGCATCGGCAGCGGGTCGCGGGCGCCGCCGTAGACACCGCTGATCGACACGGTGCCGCCCCGCCGGACGGTCTCGATGGCGGCCAGCAGCGCGCCGAGGCGGTCCACCCCGGCGTGCTCCATGAGGGGCTCGGCGAGGCGGTCGGGGAGCAGCCCGGTGAGGTTGTGGGCCAGCTGGCCGAGCCCGGCGCCGTGGGCCTCCATGCCGACGGCGTCGATGACCGAGTGGGGCCCGCGCCCCTGGGTGAGGTCCCGGAGCCGGCCGGCGATGTCGTCGAAGTCGTTCAGGTCGACGGTGACCGCGCCGTGCCGGCGCGCCATCTCGAGCCGTTCGGGAACCAGGTCGACGCCGAGCACCAGCCGGGCGCCGCGGTGGCGAGCGATCCGGACCGCCATCTGGCCGATGGGCCCGAGCCCGAACACCGCGACGCTGCCGCCGTCGGGGATCGCCGCGTACTCCACGGCCTGCCAGGCGGTGGGCAGCACGTCGGAGAGGAAGAGGAACCGATCGTCCGCCGGGCCCTCGGGCACCTTGATCGGGCCGTACTGGGCCTGGGGCACCCGCAGGTACTCGGCCTGGCCGCCGGCCACCTGGCCGTAGAGGCGGGTGTAGCCGAGGAGGGCGGCGCCGGTCCCGTGCTCGTGGACCTGGGTGGTCTCGCACTGCGACTGGAGGCCGTCGCCGCACATGGCGCAGTGCCCGCAGGCCACGTTGAACGGGATGACGACCCGGTCCCCGGGTGCGAGGCCCGTCACGTCGGAGCCGACCTCCTCGACGATGCCCATCGGCTCGTGGCCGAGGATGTCGCCCTCGTCGAGGAACGGTCCGAGCACCTCGTACAGGTGCAGGTCGGACCCGCAGATCGCCGTGGACGTGACCCGGATGATCGCGTCGGTCGGCTCCTCGATCACCGGGTCGGGCACCTCGTCGATGCGCACATCTCGCTTGCCGTGCCAGGTCACTGCCTTCATCGGGCCTCCATCGGTCGCTCGTCACCTCCTACCCGCGGGGACGGCGGCCGACTCGAACACCCCTCGGGCTCCGGCGCGGCGAAGGCGGGTCGTGCGCCGGGGTGGACGTCGGATACACGTTGATACCGAGCAGTCCGGGCTTCGGGACGTGGTGCGCGATGCCGTGCCGGCCGAGGAGACGGGATGCGACTTCGCCGTGATCAGCGACCACCTCCTCCCGTTGCTCGACGAGCGGGGCACCAGGTCGGCGGCGACACCCGACGCGATCTGGTGGTGCGGGCCGAGTGCGATCTGCTCCCGGCGCTGCGCTCGATGAACGAGTCGGTTGATCCGTCGAGCCTGCGGTCGACCTCTGGGGCGCAGGACGCGACCGGACGCTGGTCAGATCCTGGACCGTTCTGCGACGGATCGATGCGGCGAGCTGGCCGTCGGGTGGGATGTGGGTCTGACCGGTCAGATCTCGGTCAGATCCTGGTCTGATCTGGGACTCGTTCGGAGCCGGGACTCGGCGGAAGCTGGCCCTCGATCGACGAGCCGAGGAGTCACACCGTGCAGGATCGAAACCCATCGATGCCCGTGGACGGGTCCGGAACCAATCAGCCGTCAGCGGGTCCGGCGTCCTCGAGCGAGCGCGGCGAT
>CALANQ010000284.1 GCA_937926025.1 uncultured Acidimicrobiales bacterium | reverse complement strand
GGTGCTGGCGGCTAAGCGGCGGTTCCTGTTCGAGTCGCTCGACCGCCTCGGGTGGGGTCCCATCGCCCCGGTCGATGGCGCCTTCTACCTCTGGGCCGGCATCGGGGAGCAGCTCGGCGGGCATGCTTCCTCGGTCGAGTGGTGCCGGGCTCTGCTCGAGAAGGAGGGCGTGGCGCTGGTGCCCGGCACCGACATGGACCCCGTCGACGGCGGGAGCTTCATCCGGCTGTCCTTCGCGGCGTCGATGGAGACGATCGAAGCGGCCGTCGAACGGATCGCCGCCTTCCTCTGATCAGGGTCAGACGGTTTTGGGGGCGGGGGAGGCGCTTCGGTTGCCTCGGGCGTCGACGGCTCGGACGGTGTACTTCGTTCCCGCCGGGGCGCTCGGGTCGGTGTAGGTGAGGGTGCTGCCGTTGAGGGTGGCGATGACGCGGTCGTTGCGGATGACGTCGTAGTTGGTGACGCCGACGGCATCGGAGGCGGCGGTCCAGGTCAGCTTGCGGCTGATGCCGGTGCTGGCCACGGCGAACGAGCCGGGGGTCGTGGGAGCGGTCGAGTCGAGGGGGCAGAAGCGGGCGAACCCGCCGAGCCAGTCGGTGGCGGCGTTGCCGCTGTAGGCGCCCCGGTTCAGGTCGCCTCCCACCCACAGGCAGCCGCGTACGTCGGGCTCGATGGCCCAGATGCCCTCGCCGGAGGCGCCCTTGAGGGAGCTCGGGTACCAGGACGTGTCGTAGGTCCAGGTGGCGGTGTCCCAGGCGCCGATCAGGTTGATGGAGTCGATGGACCGGAAGCTCGGCGGCATCGGGAACACGTTGGTGCCCTGGTAGATCCAGCCGCCGCAGTGGCAGCCGACGTACGCCTTGGAGCCGACGACCCGGATGACCTGGGTGTCGCCGCCCGGCTTGGTGATGGAGGCGTCCAGCAGGGAGGTCCGAGCCTTGTTCCACACCTGGGTGGTGTGCTCGGACCCGCCCACCAGGAGCCGGTCGCCCAGGTCGGCGACGGCCTGCTGGTACTTGGCCCGGGTGGGGTCGGACGGCTTCCAGGCGGCGGCGCCGGAGACGGGGGCGCCGTTGGCGATCGAGGTGATGCCGAAGTAGCCGTGGGTGGTGCTGCCGCCCACCTTGTCGAAGTTGCCGGCCAGCAGGACCCGGGTCGAGTCGTTGGTGACGGCGACGTCGATGACGGAACCGGAGGGCGTGGGCTTCCAGGTGCCGAGGGAGCCGTCGGCCACGCTGACGCTCATGGCGTTGGTGACGGCGACGGGCACGGTGCTGGTGCCGGCGACGACCCGGTCGAACAGGCCGCCGGCGTAGATCCACGACCCGCGGACGTCGAGGGTGCGGACCCGCCACTCGGTGCCGCCGACGCGGGAGACCCGGGCCTTCCAGCCCGGGAGGACGGCGCCGGTGGTGGGGTCGAGGGCGGCGAGGCCGCGGGTGTTGGCGACGCCGTTCACGCTGGTGAAGTCACCGGCGATGATCAGCTTGTTGTCGGCGGTGAGGGCGATGTCCCAGACCCGGCCGGCGATGACGGGCCGGAAGGTGCTGATCCAGTTGCCGTCGAGGTCGAACGCAGCAAGGGATGCCTGGGCGGTGACGGCACCGGTCGGGCCCTGCTTGACGCCGGTGAAGCGGCCGCCGACGTAGATCCGGTTGGCGGACGACTCGAGCGCCAGGACGTTGGTGTTCCACGGCTCCACGTTCTGCTCGCCGGTGTGGTTCATGCCGGTGACGCCCCAGGGCGCCAGCTCGGACCGGTCCTTCAGGTTGGCGGGCTTGGGGGAGGCGGCGTACCCGCCGGCGGGGATGGCCGGGAAGGCGATGGTGTTGGCCAGCTTGGGGCGCAGCCACACCCGGGTGAACGGGATGGAGTAGGTGGAGGAGCGCCGCTGCCACAGGTTGGAGGTGGCGCTGGTGGACCCGGCGGGGGCGCCCTTGCCGTAGCTGAAGCCCATCAGGTGGTCGTTCTTGTCCCAGTCCCAGGTGAAGAGCCGCTTGGTGCCCTGCTGGCCGGCCAGCTTGTTGGTGGTCTGCCCGGCGATGGCGGTCTCGTAGGTGTCCCGGGTGTTGGACCCGGCGTAGGACGTGCCGCTGACGACGATGCGGTTCAGCAGCTGGGCGCCGTCCCACTTCCAGGTCCACTTGGTGAACCTGGGGTACATGCGGATCTGCTGCTTGGCGGTGCCGGCGGTGTTGGTGGCCCGCTCGACGCGGATGCCGTCACCGAGGGCGGCGGGGGAGGCGCCGTTGATGAGCCCGGTGATGGTGGCGCTGTCGAGCGCGGCCGGGGCGAACGCGCCCGAGCCGGAGACGGTGCTGCGCACGGCGGCGGTCCCCTGCTGGCCCGCGGGGGACCACGTCCAGCCCTCCCGGCCTCGCCCGATCAGGACCCAGCCGCCGCCGTCGGTGGTCATGTCGCAGTAGAACTGCTGGGGCCGGTCCATGGCGGGGGTCGACAGCCAGTAGGTGCCGCTCGGGCTGCTCGGGGAGGCGCGCAGGATGCCCCAGCACGAGGCGCCGGCGGTGGCCGAGGGGGGGCCGTCGTACCCGTCGGGGCTGGCGGTGGTCACCGGACGGGGGGGGGTCGTGGTCGTCGGCGTGGTGGTCGGCTCGCACGCCGTGGCCAGCACGACCGCAAGGCTCGTGACCAGCATCAGGGCGCGTCGGGTGGGAGCTTCCATCCCGGTACTGATCGGCCCGAACGGGCCGCTCTTCAGGGGATCAGCAGGTCAGGGCAGGCCGGTGAGCTTGAGGTCCATCGACAGGTCGCCGCTCCAGCGGTCGCTGTTGTGGACCTCGACGGCGATCACGTTGGCCCCCGGCTGGAACGCCGAGGACGGGATGGTGAAGGTCACCGGGGTCTTCTCGGCGGTCCGGTCGGAGATGACGGTGGACGCCGGGGTGGCGAAGGCGATGGGCCCGGCCGGCAGGTTGTCGCGGCCGACCTCGACGCCGTTCACGTAGACGACGGCCCCGTCGTCGCGGATCAGGCTGGCCAGCACGGAGCTGAACGCCGCCGGGTTGTCCACGTTGACGGTGGTCCGGAAGTAGGCGGTGAGCGGACGGGGCGCCGGGTTGGTCGAGATGAGGGTCTTCTCGTCGCTGTCGCCGTAGCCGAACTCCCCGGGGCCGACGGCCCAGGTGGTGTCGTCGAAGGCGGGCTGCGCCCAGTCGGCGGTGGGGCCGCCCTCGGCGTAGAACCACTTCCAGTTGGAGCCGAGCGCCAGCAGGTTCGGGTCGGCCACGGGGCTGATCGTCACGGTGTTGGAGTCCGCCGTGTTGCCGTTCATGTCGAAGGCGGTGACGACGTAGGTGTGGTTCTCGGTGTTGGTGACGTTCCCGTCGGTGTAGCCCAGCGACGCCGGGCCGGTGACGGCGATGACCTGGTTGTCGCGGCGGACGAGGTAGCCGCCGAGGGCGATGTCGTCGGTGGAGCCGGTCCAGGTGAGGGTGTTGGCGGCGGCGCCACCGGTAGCCGACAGGCTGGGGGCCGACGGCTTGGCGGTGTCGCCGCCGGCGCCGTACAGGGTGGCCTGCAGGTCGAAGTACTGGCGGCCCGCCCCGGCGGTGACGTTGTGCACCTCGACGGCGATGGTGTTGTTGCCGGCCACCAGCAGGGAGCCGGGGACGGTGACGGTCTTGATGGCCTTCTCGTCGGCGGCGCTCAGGTACCCGGCGGCCGGGGTGGTGGGGGTGATCTTGCCGGCGGGCATGTTGAGGCGACCGGCCTCGACCCCGTTGACGTAGACCACGGCGCCCTGCATGTCGTACAGCTTCAGGTCGAGCTGCTTGACCGACGACGGATCCGTGACCGGCATGGAGGTCCGGTAGTAGGTGGTCATCGGCTTGGTGCCGATGGTGGTGGACAGGCCGCTCATGCCCCAGCCGAGCTTGCCGGGGCCCGAGGCCCAGCCGCTGTCGTTGAAGCCGTTGGCGGCCCAGCCGGTGGTCTCGGTGCCGCTGGCGTCGTACTTCCAGGTGCTGCCGAAGGCGACGGGCGTGCCGATCACCGGCGACGGGCCGTTGACGCTGATGGGCGCAGGCGAGGCCGATCGGTTGCCGCGGGCGTCGGCGGCCCGGACGGTGTAGCGGTGCTGGCCGGTGACCTCGGGGTCGGTGAACGTGCGGCCGTAGACGGTGGCGATGACCCGGTCGTCGCGGTACACGTCGTAGGAGACGGTGCCGCTGGCGTCGGTGGAGGCGCCCCAGTCGAGCTTCACGCCCGAGCCGACGGTGGTGGCGGTCAGGTTGGTGGGGGCCGTGGGCGGGGTGGAGTCCTCGGCGCAGAACCGGGCGAAGCCGCCCAGCCAGTCGTTGGCGGCGTCGCCGCTGTAGCCGCCGCGGACCAGGTCGCCGCCGACCCACAGGCAGCCCCGGCTGTCCTTGTCGATGGCCCACACGCCCTCGCCCCGGGAGCCCTTCAGGCTGGAGGGGTACCAGGAGGTGTCGTAGGAGAAGGTGGCGGCATCCCACTGGCCGACCAGGTTGATGGGCTGGACGGAGCGGAACCCGGTGGGCGAGGACCAGTTGTTGGTGCCCTCGTAGACCCAGTTGCCGCAGTGGCAGCCCATGTAGAGCTTGCCGTCGAACTCCTCGATGGCCTGGGTGTCGCCGCCCTGCTTGGTGATGGTGGAGTCCAGGAGGGTGCTGCGGTTCCAGTCCCAGAGCTGGAAGTCGTGCTCGGAGCCGCCCACGAGGATGCGGCCGTCGCCCAGGTCGTCGACAGCCTGCTGGTACTTGGCGTTGGAACCGGTGGAGTACTGCCACGCCCCGATCCCGGCCGACGGGTTGCCGGTGGCGGTGTCGGTGATGCCGAAGTACCCGTGGGTGGTGTTGCCGTTGATGTTGGTGAAGTAGCCGGCCATCAGGACCCGGCTGCCGTCATCGGTGACCCGGATGCGCACGACGGAGCCGTTGGGCCGGGGGCGCCAGCCGGCGGGGTTGCCGTTGCTGGTGCTCACGGACACGGCGTTGGTGACGGTGATGGGGTTCCAGGTGCCGCCCTGGACCCGGTTGAAGTTGCCGGCGGCGTAGATGATGCCGTCGCGGACGTCGAGGGCCCGGACGAACGAGCGGGTGCCGTCGGCGCGGTAGACCTTAGCCTTCCAGGAGGTGATGACCTCGCCCGTGGTGGGGTCGAGGGCGGCGAGGCCCTGGGTGTCGGGCTGGCCGTTCACGCTGGTGAAGTCACCGGCG
>CALANQ010000283.1 GCA_937926025.1 uncultured Acidimicrobiales bacterium | reverse complement strand
CCTGCGCGCGACGCCGCAGCTCGCCCTCGAGGCGGCCATGGTGCGGGCCGGGCGGTTCACCGGTACCGCCGGCACAGCTCGATCGACCCGCCGGTCTCGGCGAGGACGGCTTCGGCGGCACGCAGCAGGCCCTCGACCTGCTCGCTGGCGACCCGGTAGAAGGTCTGGCGGCCGTCGGGGCGGGCCGCGATGAGCCCGCACTCGCGCAGGCAGCTCAGGTGGTTGCTGACGTTGGCCTGCGACGTCCCGACTTCGGCGACGAGGTCGGTGACTCGCCGCTCGCCGCCCAGGAGCGCGAGCAGGAGGGCGAGGCGGGTGCGGTCGCCGAGGCCCCGGAACAGCTTCGCTGCGATCTCGACATCCGATGCTGGGGCTACCTCGTTCATCACCATATGGCTATGTTATAGCCCTATGGCTATGGAAACCGAATCATCCGACGAGAACGAGGAAGCGGTCGAGCACGTCTGGCAGAGCCGCGAGGTCCAGTGGTCCGCCGCCTCCGGTGTCCTGCTCGCGATCGGGTTCGCCGTCGAGACCCTCACCCACTACGAGGGGCTCGCAGTCGGGATCTGGATCGCCGCCACCGCCGCGGGCATCCGCTACTTCGCCGCCGAAGCCATCGAGGAGCTGTGGACCGAGCGCGAGATCGGCATCGAGCTGCTCATGACCGTCGCCGCGGTCACCGCCGGGCTGCTCGGCCTGTGGGAGGAGGCGGCGATGCTCGCCTTCTTGTACTCGATCTCCGAGGCGCTCGAGGAGTTCACCGAGGACCGCACCCGCGGCGCCATCCGCGCCCTCATGGACCTCGCCCCCAAACGGGTCCAGCACATCGACAGCACCGGCAACCAGACCGAGATCGCCCTCGAAGACCTCGCCGTCGACGACCGGTTCCTCGTCCGGCCCGGCGAGTCGGTCGCCACCGACGGCACCGTCGTCGACGGCGACTCGGCCGTCGACGAGTCCGCCGTCACCGGCGAGTCCGTCCCGATCGCCAAACACCCCGGCGACCGGGTGTTCGCCGGCACCCTCAACACCACCGGCGCCCTCGTCGTCACCGCCACCGCCACCGCTGCCGACAACACGCTCGCCAAGATCGTCGAGCTCGTCACCGAAGCCCAGGAGCAGAAGGGCCGCACCGAGCAGTTCATGACCCGGTTCTCCCGCCGCTACTCCCCAGCAGTGCTCGCCCTCGGCATCGCCGTCGCGATCGGCTGGGGCCTCATCGGCGGCGACTGGAACGAGGCGCTCATCCGCGCCGCCACCGTGATCGTCGCCGCCGCACCCTGCGCCCTGGTCATCTCGGTCCCGGTCACCTACGTCGCCGCCATGGGCCGAGGCGGCCGCAGCGGCATCCTCATCAAGGGCGGCATCCACCTCGAAGAGCTCGCCCAGGTCAACGTCATGGCTCTCGACAAGACCGGCACCATCACCCAAGGCCGCCCCCAGCTCGACCGCATCACCACCGCAGCAGACACCGACGACGATCGGGCCCTCGCCCTCGCCGCCGCGATCGAGCAGCGGTCCGAGCACCCCCTCGCCCGAGCCGTCCTCGCCGCCGCCGCAGACCGCGGCGCCACCATCCCAGCCATCGAAGACTTCGCCTCGCTGCCCGGCGCCGGCGCCCAAGCCGTCATCGCAGGCACCACCTACACGATCGGCTCCCCGGCGCTCATGCGCGAACGCAGCCTCGACCTCGCCACCTTCGACGACGACATCGCCCAGATGCAAGACGCCGGCGCCACCGCCATCGTCCTCGCCGACACCGAACACGTCGTCGCCGTCCTCGCCGTCGCCGACACCATCCGGCCCGCCGCAGCCGCCGCGATCGCCGAGCTCCACGACATCGGCGTCACCAGCGTCGTCATGCTCACCGGCGACAACGACCGCACCGCCGCAGCTGTTGCGGCCCAGGTCGGCATCGACGAGTTTCACGCCAACCTCAAACCCCAAGACAAGGTCGACGCCATCAAGACCCTGACCGGTACCGGCGGACGCGTCGCCATGGTCGGCGACGGCGTCAACGACGCCCCCGCGCTCGCCACCGCATCGGTCGGCATCGCGATGGGCGCAGCCGGCAGCGACGCCGCCCTCGAGACCGCCGACGTCGCCCTCATGTCCGACGACATCGCCAAGCTCCCCGAAGCCATCGCCCTCGGCCGCCGCACCCGCACCGTCGTCCGCCAGAACCTCGTCCTGTCGCTCGTCATCCTCGCCGTGCTCGTCCCCGGTGCCCTGTTCGGGGTCCTGTCACTGCCCGCAGCGGTCATCGCCCACGAAGCCAGCGAGCTCATCGTCATCACCAACGGCGCCCGCCTCGCCCGCAACAAGACCGGCAGGAGGACCGCCCAGTAGCCCGCATCGTCCCGGTCGCGGTGGCGGAGTGCGCCGCTGTCGGCCACGGTGGTGTCCGATGACCCAGCAGGCCTACACCACCACCTTTGCCAAGATCCCCCGGGGCAAGGCCCTGGTTCCGTTCCCGTTCGACCCCAACTCCCTCTGGGGCACCAAGGCCGAGCACCACATCAGCGGCACGATCGCCGGCATGGGCGTGCGCGGCACCCTCATCGACGACGGCGACGGATGGGCGTTCACGCTCGGGCCCGCCTGGTTGCGGGACTGCACCGTCGGACCCGGAGACACCGTCGAGGTCGTCATCGCACCCGAATGCCCCCAGCGCGGCGACCTCGCCCCCGACTTCGCTGCTGCGCTCGAGGCGGACCCCACCGCAGCGGCGTTCTTCGACGGGCTCGCCCAGTTCTACCGCAACGCCTACCTGCGCTGGATCGACGCCACCAAGCGCCGCCCCGAAGTACGGACCCAGCGGATCACCGAGGTCGTCGAGCTGCTCGCCGGCGGCGTCAAGGAGCGCCCGAAGACGTAGGACCCGCGCACGCCCATCAACGGAGGGAGTCCAGTGCGACGTGGTGCGTAGGGTCCCGGGCGGCCACCTACTCGCGGAGGTGCCCTCATGTCCGCACGCGTGTCTGACCTGTCGACTCCGAGACGATCGCCCGCACGGTCGGCACCGCCCGGTTCCTGGTGATCCAGACGGCGATCGCCGTCGCGTGGATCTGCCTCAAACGTGTTCGTCGTGTCGTGCAAGTTCGACGAGTACCCGTTCATCCTCCTGACCCTGACGCTGCAGACGACGTACGCGGCGCCGCTGAGCCTCCTCGCTCAGACCCGTCAGGCTGAACGAGACCAAGACGAGTTCCGCTCCTGCCGGGAGCGCTCCGAACCCATGGACGCCAGTCTCAACTACCTGGCCCGGGAGCTGGCCACGGTGCGCCTCGCAGTCGTCGAGGGCCCCGACGCCAGGAGATGGAGCGGATGATCCAACAGGCGCTCCGCAAGGCCCTCGCCGCGCCCGACGCCACGGCGTGAATGCCGTGTGGCCAGCCCGCCCTCTGCTCTGGCAGCTCAGAGCACCTCCGATCCTCTGAACCGCTGGGCGGGAAGGAGCTCCCGGTGCTTTGTCGCTTCGGTGTGATCCTCATCGCGGCAGGTGTGGCCCTCCTGGCGGTCACCGGTGCCGGCGATCCTCAGGCGGCGGATCCCTCAGGCAGGCGGGACTCCGAACGCGACCCCAGATGGTTGGAACCGCGCGAGGGGCCTGGACCCCCGACGGCCTGTAGGTCCAAGCGAGGGTGGGCGGGCGAGTAGACCGTGCGGCGTGACCAGGCGGAAGAGCCCTGCGGGTTCCGAGACGATTCGGGCCAGCCGCTCGCTGAGCCTGCGTCGCAGCGCGGACGGCCAGGTCTTCGTCCATGCGACCTCGGGCCGGCCGGTGGTCATCCTCGTCAGGGGCGCCCGTCTCGCCGACGCGGCCTCCGTTGCGATCGCGAGGGTCTGGTGGGCAGAGCGGGTGCGTGCCGGCGGGCACGGCATCGGGGCGATCGCACCCGGCAGCGGGAGTGCTCCGCACTACAAGTTCAAGGTCACCCTGAACGCCGCCGGCGCCCTCGGGCTGCGCCTGACCGCGACGAGCCCAAGCGGCGAGGTCTCGATCCCGGAGCGGGGCACGCCGCCGCTGCCGATCCTCGAGCAGAACCCGGAGCAGTGTGCGCTCGTCGCCTCATCGATGATCCAGTCGGCGATCGACCGGTACGGCATCGACGCCGCGGCGGCCGAACCGTCGGGTGCACAGCTCGCCGCCCTCGAAGCGACCTTCGCGGACCCGAAGCCGGGCCCTGGCGCTCCGGACACCTGACCGCCCCGCCGGGCAGCACCGTGTCGGCCCCTGCACGGCGGGCAGGGGCCGACCGGTCAGCTGGCCTCGGCCGCCTCCTCGGGCAGGGTGTCCACGAGGTGGGCGACGAGCCGCTCGAGCTCGGCGACCCGGGCCTGGGCGGCGTCGAGGTCGGCGGTCAGCTCGCCGACGAGGTCGACGGCCGCCACGGCGGTCGTCAGGTACCCGGCGGGGGCGACGGTGAGGGTGCCCTCGGCGGCGTCGGCCCACACGGCGACCTCGGCACGGTCGCCGAGGCCGAGGCGGGCACGGATGCCGAGGGACACGACGACGCCCTTCGACGCCACGTGCGGGCGCCGGTTGGTGCCCTCGGGGGCACCGTCGGGGGCGGCACGGAACACGGCCACGGCGCCGTCGAAGGCGACGTCGAGACGGGTCCCGGCGGTCCAGCCCAGCACACCGGCGATGCGGTCGTCGGTGAGCCGACCGGTGGCGTCGAGCCGGCGGGTCCGGGGCGCCGGAGCGTCAGAGCAGGTACGCCCCACGATGGAGGCGACGAGGCCCTCAGCCGGGCGCCCGGAGGCGGCGGGGAGGGGCCGGGTGCCGGCGGAGACCGGCAGGGGCGGCACAGCGGTGCCCTTGATGCGGCTGACCCGGTGTCGGGTCTCGAACCGGGTCGTGGTGGATGCCATGTCGTCGACCGTGACTGCGGCCGACTCCCCCGCACTCGCCGACATCGCGTCCGCGGACACGTCGGTCTCAGGCTCCTCAGGATCCGGGTCTTCGTCGGGTGCCTGGGCCGGCACTCCGTCTCCCTGGGCCGGAAAAAGCGAGCGACCAGGGCGTCTGCCCTGGTCGTTTCGCTGGGATCTTTCCCACTTGCTGGTGTCGGAGGGGGGACTTGAACCCCCACGCCCCTAAGGGCACTAGCCCCTCAAGCTAGCGCGTCTGCCAATTCCGCCACTCCGACGTGGCTGGTCAGGTCTCCCTGGCCGGAGGGTCACCTTAGCCGACCGGGTGGGTCGGCCGGGAACCCGGATACCGCTGGTCCGTCAGCTCGGGGTCGAGAGGAACAGGCCCAGCGAGAGGGTGGTGAACGTGAACAGCACCGCCGCGATCACCGTGGCTCGGTCGAGGTTCTTCTCCACCACGGTGGAGCCCTGTGCCGCCGCACCCATGCCGCCACCGAACATGTCCGACAGGCCGCCGCCCTTGCCGCTGTGCAGCAGCACGAGCAGGAGCAGCACCAGGGAGTCGGCGACGTGGAGTCCGACGAGGAACCATTTCAGCGGGGTCATCACAAGCCTCTCGAGAGCACGCCCCTGTCTCCAGGGGCCGGTTCATGGTAGCCGGGCCGCCCTGCCACCCCGAATCAGCCCCACCGATCCCCCGGCCAGAGCCGAACTTTCGACGGAAGTCGTTGCCCTGCAACGGCAGCTGACGAAAGTTCGAGGTCGGCGGCCGGACGGGCGGGCGTGGGCGCGGGGCGGGGGCGGGGTGGCCGCAGGGTCAGGGGGCGGTGGCGGAGGAGCCGAGGAGGACCGGGGTCTCCACGGGGTGGTGGCAGGCGAACGCGTGGGAGGCGTCGCCGGTGAGCGGCGGCTCCTCGTTGGCGCACAGCTCGGTGGCCTTCCAGCAGCGGGTGCGGAAGTGGCAGCCGCTGGGCGGGTCGATCGGGCTGGGCACGTCACCCTCGAGGATGATCCGCTTGCGGCGGCGCTCCAGCGTGGGGTCCGGGATCGGCACGGCGGACATGAGCGCCCGCGTGTACGGGTGCCGGGCCTCGCTGTAGATGGCGTTGCGGGTGCCGATCTCCACGATCTTGCCCAGGTACATCACCGCAACCCGGTCCGAGATGTGCTTCACCACGGACAGGTCGTGGGCGATGAAGAAGTACGCCATCCCCCGCTCCTGCTGGAGCTTCTTCAGCAGGTTGACGACGCCGGCCTGGATCGACACGTCCAGGGCCGACACCGGCTCGTCGAGCACGACGATGTCGGGGTTGAGGGCGAGGGCCCGGGCGATGCCGACGCGCTGGCGCTGGCCGCCGGAGAACTCGTGCGGGTAGCGGCCAGCGTGCTCGGGCGAGAGGCCCACCACCTCCAGCAGCTCGGACACCTGGGGCTGGGCGGCCTTGCGCTTCTTGCCCTCGTGGATGAGGAACGGCTCGGCCAGCACCTCCCCCACGGTCATGCGGGGGTTCAGCGAGGCGTAGGGGTCCTGGAAGACCATCTGCATCCGCCGGCGCAGCGCCTTCTTGTCCTGCTTCTCCAGCAGGGCGGTGTCCTCGCCCTCGAGCAGCACCTGTCCGCTGGTGGCGGGGAGCAGCCGCATGACGACGCGTCCGAGGGTGGACTTGCCGCAGCCGGACTCCCCCACCACGCCGAGCGTCTCGCCGCGGTCGAGGGTGAACGACACGCCGTTGACGGCGTGGACCTTCAGGTGGCTGATGCCGAGGGGATCCTTGCGGGGCCCCTTGAACTCCTTGACCACGTCGATGGCTTCGACCAGGTGGCTCACGACTCGACCTCCACTCGACGCACCAGGTTGCCCGCCGCCAGCAGTTCGGTGGCCCGGTGGCAGGCGGCGAGCTGCCCGCCCGGCTTGAGCTCCAGCTCCGGCATGACCGTGGTGCAGCCCGCCTCCTCGGTGGCGAACAGGCACCGGGGGTGGAAGGAGCAGCCCGACGGCGGGTTCAGCATCGACGGCGGCTGACCGCCGATGGGCACCAGCGGCTGCCCGTCGTCGCCGTGCAGGCGGGGCAGCGACGCCAGCAGGCCGGCGGTGTAGGGGTGGGACGTGGAGTCGAACGTGTCGTCGACGGAGCCCGTCTCCACCACGCGCCCGGCGTACATGACGGCGATGTGGTCGGCCATGCCGGCCACGACGCCCAGGTCGTGGGTGATGAGCACGACGGCCACCGACAGGCGGTGGGCCAGGTCCGCCAGGACCTCCAGCACCTGGGCCTGGACGGTGACGTCGAGGGCGGTGGTGGGCTCGTCGGCGATGATCAGCTTCGGGTCGCACGACAGCGCCATGGCGATCATCGCCCGCTGCCGCATGCCGCCCGAGAACTCGTGCGTGTACTGGTCGACCCGCTTGTTGGCCTGCGGGATGCCGACCAGGTCGAGCATCTCGATCGCTCGGGCCTTGGCCTGCTTCTTCGACATCTTCTGGTGGACGAGGATCATCTCGACGATCTGATCGCCCACCCGGTACACGGGGTTCAGGGCGGTGAGCGGATCCTGGAAGATCATGGCGATCTCCCCGCCGCGCACCTGGCGCATGCGCTCCTCGGAGGCGGTCAGCAGCTCGTCGCCCTGCCAGCGGACCGAGCCGCCGACCTGGGCCGACGGCGGCAGCAGCTTCAGGATGCTCATGGCCGTCACGGACTTGCCGGAGCCGGACTCGCCGACAACGGCCAGCACCTCGCCGGCGGCGACGGTGAAGTCGACGCCGCGCACGGCGTGCACCTCGCCATCGTCGGTGCGGAAGTCCACGGTGAGGTCCTCGACCTCGAGGATCGGTGCGGACCGGGCCGGGTCGCCGTCGGCGTGGCGGATCTCGCTGACGTGCGGCGCGGCACCGGAGGGGTCCGCCAGGGTCTCGTCGACCAGCAGCGCCGGGTCGGCGGCCGGGCCGTCGCCGGTGACGGGGACCTCCGACAGCGGCACCTCCAC
>CALANQ010000282.1 GCA_937926025.1 uncultured Acidimicrobiales bacterium | reverse complement strand
CCGCCAGTCCGTCCGCGACGTGGAGCTGACCCGCTGGTGGGCGGCCAAGGAGGCGGCGGCCAAGGCGGCCGGCACCGGGATGCAGGGCCGCCCGAAGGACTGGAAGGTCGTCGACGTCGACGGCGATCGGCTACGAATCGGAGACCGCTGGTTCGGCACCGCCCGCCTGGGCGCCGATCACATCGTCGCCTGGACCGAGATCGATCCGGCCGTCCCCGCCGCAACCGACCGCACCGACCGCCCTGCCGCAACCGACCGCACCGAAGCCGAAGGATGACCATGCCCGAGACCGTGACCCCCGAGAGCGTGCTGGCCGAGCTGGAGACGATCCTGACCGAGGTCATCGGCGACGACCTGCTGCTCGACGGCCCGCTCACCATGGAGACCTCGTTCGACCAGGACCTCCAGCTGGAGTCCATCGAGTTCGTCGCCCTGTCGGAGAAGCTGCTGGAGACCTACGGGGAGCAGGTCGACTTCGTGGGCTGGCTGGCCGAGATGGAGCTCGACGACATCATCGCCCTCACCGTCGGGCAGCTCGTCGACTTCGTGGCGTCGAACGCGTCGAGCGCCTCGAGCACGTCGGGCCGCGAGGCGTAGACCGCGTGCCCATCGAGGAGGCCAACGGCCTCAAGCTCCACACGCAGCACCTCGCCACCGGCGAGGGCATGCCGCCCGTGCTCATGCTGCACGGCCTGGTCATCGACAACCTGTCGAGCTGGTACTACACGATCGCCAACCCGGTGGCGCAGGTGGCCGACGTGCACCTGGTGGACCTCCGCGGCCACGGGCGCAGCGAGATGCCGAAGACCGGGTACAAGGTGGAGGACAACGTCGACGACGTCGTCGCCCTGCTCGACCGGTGGGGCATCACCGAGCCCGTGCACCTGTTCGGCAACAGCTTCGGCGGCGTGGTGTCGCTGGCGCTGGCCCACCGCCACCCGGACCGGGTCGCCAGCCTGTTCCTGATCGAGGCCCACTTCGCCGTCGAGGGCTGGGGCGAGCACATGGCCGGCTCGCTGGCGCTGGCCGCCTTCGGCCTCGACGAGGACGCCGTGCAGGACTGGCTGGCCGAGAACGCGGACCGCAAGCTGTCGCGCCTGGCCAAGCGCAGCGAGCGGTTCCTCACCGAGACCACCCTCATCGACGACCTGCAGGCCGAGCAGCCCATCACGTGGCTCCCGGAGATCGCGTGCCCCACCTACGCGATGTACGGCGCGGAGACCGACATCATGGACCGCGCCCTGGAGCTGCAGGCCAAGGTCCCCGGCTGCGAGCTGGAGATCGTCCCGGGCTGCAGCCACTCGCTCCTCACCGAGCAGTCCGGCCTGGTCCGCGACCGCGCCCTCGCCTGGCTCGCCCGCGTCAGCTGACCGCCCGATGACCCCCCACCCCACCGAACGTTCGATGGTCGTCGTTGGACGGCAAGGTTCGGCTCCGGTCCGGGGGTTGGAGGTGGGGGTGTGAGCCGGTTCCTGTTCGTGGTGCCGCCGTTCACGGGGCACGTGAACCCGACCATCGGCGTGGCGCTCGAGCTGCGGGCTCGCGGGCACGACGTGGCGTGGGCGGGCGTGCCGGGGGCCACCGAGGCGCTGCTGCCTGAGGGGTCGACGTTCCTGTCGGCGGTGCCCGACGAGGTGGCGGCCTACGTGGCCGAGGCGGGGGAGCGGCGCGACGACGCCCGCGGCGCCGCCGGGTTCAAGTTCCTCCAGGAGGAGGTGCTGCTCCCGCTGGCCGAGCACATGGTCGACGGGGTCGACGCCGCCATCGACGCGTTCGGGGCCGACGTGCTGATCGTGGACCAGCAGGCCCTGGGCGGAGCGGTGGTGGCCCGCCGTCGGGGGATCCCGTGGGCGACGTCGGCCACCACGTCGGCCGAGCTGGTGGACCCGCTGGCCGCGCTGCCCAAGGTGGCCGAGGACATGCACCGCCGGCGGGTGGACCTGCAGCGGGCGCACGGGGTGCCGGCCGAGGTGGCCGAGGCCGGCGACCTGCGCCTGTCGCCGCAGGTGGTCCTGGCGTACACGGTGGAGGAGCTGACCGGTTCGCTGGCGGGCACGCCCGCCGGGGAGGTGCCGGTGCGGTTCGTCGGGCCGTGCGCCGTGGGCCGGCCGGAGCCGACCGACTTCCCGTGGGAGCGGCTGTCCGAGGATCCCGCCGTGCCCAACGTGCTGGTCTCCCTGGGCACGTTGAACGCCGAGGTGGGGGAGCGGTTCTGGCTGGCGGCGGCGGAGGCCTTCGCCGACCAGCCGTGGGTCGGCGTGTTCGTGGCGCCCGACCACCTGGTCCCCGACCCGCCGCCGAACGTCATCGTGGCGCGCCGGGTCCCGCAGCTGGAGCTGCTGCCGCGGGTGCGGGCGGTGGTGAGCCACGCCGGGCACAACACCGTGTGCGAGACGCTGGCCGCAGGCCGGCCCCTGGTGGTGGCCCCGATCCGCGACGACCAGCCGGTGGTGGCGGACCAGGTGGTGCGGGCGGGTGCGGCGGTGCGGGTGAAGTTCGCCCGGGTGCGCGCCGACGCGCTGCGCACGGCCGTCGACCAGGCGCTCACCGATCCGGGCCTGCTCGCCGCCGCCGAGCGCATCCAGGCCTCGTTCGCGGCGGCGGGCGGACCGGCGGGGGCAGCCGACGCGCTGGAGGCGCTGGTCCCCGTCACCTGACAAGCTGCCCTCGACGGCAGCGGGCGGCCGCAGGAGGCACCGGTGGACGAGGTCGAGCGGGTCGAGGTGGATGGGCTGGAGCTGGCGTACCAGCGAGGCGGGGACGGGCCGCGGCTCCTGTTCCTGAACGGATCGGGGATGACGATGGCGACCTCTGCTGCGGAAGCCGTTCGAGGGCTCGTTCGACCTGGTGACGCTGGACCACCGCGGCATGGGCGAGAGCGCCGTGCCCGAGGCCTCCTACGAGATGGCCGACTGCGCCGCCGACGCGCTGGCCGTGCTGGACGCGCTCGGCTGGGCGACCTGCTCGGTGGTGGGCATCAGCTTCGGCGGGATGGTGGCGCAGGAGCTGGCGGTGACGGCGCCGGAGCGGGTCGAGCGCCTGGCCCTGCTGTGCACGTCGGCGGGCGGCGCCGGCGGGGCGTCGTTCCCGCTCGACCGGGAGGATCCGTCGCCCACGGTGCTCGACACCCGGTTCACGCCCGCGTGGCTCGACGAGCACCCGCGCGATGCGACGCTCGTCGGGTTCCTGACGAAGCGGCGCGGGCAGCCCAAGGCACCGGAGGTGGTGCGGGGCGAGCGGCTGCAGCTGGAGGCTCGCAGCCGCCACGACGTCTGGGACCGGCTCGACCGCATCCCCGCGCCGACGCTGGTGGCCGGCGGTCGGTTCGACGGCTTGGCGCCGTTCGCCAACAGCGAGGCCATCGCCTCGCGGGTCGCGGGGGCCGAGCTGCGGGGCTACGACGGCGGCCACGCCTTCTTCGTGCAGGACCCGCAGGCGTTCCCCGACGTGCTGGCGTTCCTGACCGGCTGACCGGCTGGCCGCTACCAGCCCGAGCTGCCGGCGCCGCCCTTGAACGGACCGACCACCTTCGACGTGATCCAGCCGCCGTAGAAGCTGCCCTCGTTGGGATCGACCCGCTCGTCGTCCACGAAGCAGGCGTCGACCCGCTGGGGGTAGAAGGCCAGGTACCCGGCGATGGCGGCGTAGGCGGGCACCGGGTCGGGGTAGGTCCAGGCGGCGTCGGCCACGGGATCTGCACCGTCGACCACCAGGTCCACGTAGGACGCCAGGCCCTTCCACTCGCAGAACGTGCGCAGCTCCGACGGCCGCAGCAGGGCGAGGTCGACGTCGTCGGGCGGGACGTAGATGCCGGGCGGCTGGCTGGTCTCGAGGATGCGGATGGCCCGGGTGGTGTCGGCGACGGTGCGGCCGCCGTGCACCACGCGGATCCGGGCGGAGGTGGGGTCGATGGCCGGCGGGCGCGGGTAGTCCCAGACGGACTCCTGGTCGGGGCCGGGCTCGATGCGCTGCGGTCGGACCACGGGGAGGCTCCTACCCGGACCACACCTGGGACATGTCGGTGGTGGTGGCCCGCAGGTGCTTGTACCCGAGGCCCCACTCCTCGAGCGACGCCACGGCCTTGGCCGTGCCGACGTCGATGGGGTCCGGTGCCGGGTCGTCCTCGTCGTCGGTGCGCACCTCGTAGCGGAAGTTGAACGCAACCAGGTTGGGCTCGTAGATGAAGGTGCCCCACTCCGTGTAGGCCACCTTGTGGAAGCTGTGCTCGTCGGCCTCGGCCAGGAGGGCGGCGCGCTGATCGGCGGTGAGGTCGGCGAACTGGCCGCGCACGACGACGCGGTGGACGGTGACGGACATGGGTGCAGTCTGCTCCCGTCCCGGGCGCCCGACCAGCGGGTTCCGCAGGCCGGTGCGCCGGGGGGACCGGGGTCAGACGGGCTGGAGCTGGCGCTCGCCCACGTCATCGGGATCGGGGTCGTCGACGTCGTCGCGGCCGGCATCGGCCTCGAGCTCGTCGGGCGGGAGCTTGGACTCGCCCTCGATGTCGAGGTTGGGGATGATGCGGTCGAGCCAGCCGGGCAGCCACCAGTTGGCGTCGCCGAGCAGCTTCATGGTGGACGGCACGAGCACCATGCGGATGAGCGTGGCGTCGACGAAGATCGCCGTGGCCAGGCCGAGGCCGATCATCTTCACGGTGGGGTCGTCGCCCAGCACGAAGCTGAGGAACACCGAGATCATGATGAGGGCGGCCGAGGTGATGACCCGAGCGGTGGTGGCGATGCCGGTGGCCACGGACTCCGTGTTGTCACCTGTCTCCAGGTACTCCTCGCGGACCCGGGACAGGAGGAACACCTCGTAGTCCATGGACAGGCCGAAGAGGATGGCGAACATGAGCATCGGCACGAAGCTCACGATGGGCAGGGACTCGGTGACGCCGAACAGGCTGGCGCCCCACCCCCACTGGAAGATGGCGACCATCACGCCGTAGGCGGCGCCGATGGACAGCACGTTCATGATGGCGGCCTTGAGCGGCACGAGGATCGAGCGGAACACGATCATCAGCAGCAGGAACGACACGAAGATGACGGCCCCGATGAACAGCGGGAGGCGGCCGGCGATCTTGTCGCTCATGTCGATGAACGTGGCCGTGGAGCCGCCGACGTAGACGTTGGCGTCGGTGCGGGCGGTGGCCTCGGGCAGCACATCGTCGCGGAGGCGGTGGATCAGCTGCGACGTTCCCTTGTCCTGGGGTGCCGTGGTGGGGATCACCTGGATGACGGCGGTGTCCCCGTCGGGGCTGAGGGTGGCGGGGGCGACGGCGGCCACGCCGTCGGTGGCGGTGAGGTCCTCGGTGAGCGACGCCAGGAAGGTGTCGGGATCGGCGTTGCCCAGCTCCACGCTGAGGATCAGCGGACCGTTGGAGCCGGGCCCGAAGCCCTCGGCGATGAGGTCGTAGGACTGGCGCAGCGTGGAGCTCTCGGGCTTGTTGCCGTTGTCGGGCATGCCGAGGCGCAGCGAGAGGAACGGCACGGCGAGCAGCAGCACCACGGCCAGGCTGGCGAACAGGTAGCGCCAGGCGTGGTTCGACACGTGGTGGCTGAGGCGGGCCCAGCCGTGGTACTCGCCGTTCTCGTCGCGGGCGCCGGTCTCCACCTTCGGCTTCATGCCGGGGATGCCGAAGCGGTCGATGTTGTGGCCGGCGAAGCCCATGAGCGCGGGCAGCAGGGTGACGGCCGCGAGGGCGGTGACGGCGACGACCATCGCCGAGCCGAGGCCCATCCAGGTGACCATGGGGATGCCGGCGACGGCGAGGCCGCAGATGGCGACCACGACCGTGGCGGCGGCGATGAGCACGGCCTGCCCGGCGGTGGCGATGGCCCGGCCGGCGGCGTCGCCGACGGTGAGCCCGCGCGCCAGCCCGGCGCGGTGGCGGGTGACGATGAAGAGCGCGTAGTCGATGCCGACACCGAGGCCGATCATCACGGCGATGGTCTCGGCGACCGTGGGGATGGTGACGAACGACGAGACGAACACCATCAGGGCGACGCCGGAGCCGAGGCCGAAGATGGCGGTGCCGATGGACAGTCCCATGCCGATGATCGAGCCGAAGGCGATGACCAGGATGATCATGGCGGCCAGGAGGCCGAGCCCCTCGGAGCCGGCCTCGGGCTGCTCGTTGTGATCGGCGAGGTCGCCGCCGAACGACACCTCGAGCCCGGCCTTCGTTGCGGTGGCGGTGGCGTCCTGGAGCTGCTCGTACACCTCGGGGTCGAGGTCCATGGCGGCGGCGTCGTACTGCACGGTGCCGAGGCCGATGGTCCCGTCGGTGGACACCACGCCGGGCGCCCCGCCGGCGGCGGCCGCGACCGGGTCGACGGCGCCGACCACGTGGGGCAGGTCGTTGATCTCGGCGAAGGTGGCGGCGACGGCTTCGGCGTTGGCCGGGTCGGTGAGCTGCCCGTCGGGGGCGTGGACCACCACCTGGGCCCGGGCCCCGGCGGCGGTGGGGAAGGTCTCCTTCAGCACGTCGAGGGCCTGCTGGGACTCGACGCCGGGGATGGTGAACTCGTCGTGGAGCTCGCCGCCCGCCATCTTGCCGGCGGTGCCCAGCCCGACCAGGGCGACGATCCACACGATGAGCACCAGCCAGCGGCGGCGGACGGCGAAGCGGCCGAGGCGGTAGAGCGAGGTCGACATGGCGGGGACTCCTGGTCAGAACGGAGCCCTAATCGTGACACTGAGTGCCAAAGAGCGCAACGTGACAAACGGCACGGTGCGCCTTGACGGGTCGGCGTAGGATGGCCCCCATGGCCGAGGGGACCGTGATCGACGACGAGCGCGCGGGTGTGGACCTCGCCGACGTCGCCGAGCGCGTCCTGGCCGCCGACGCCACCATGGGCCTGCGCGAGCGCAAGAAGGCCATGACCCGGCTGGCGCTCGAGGACGCGGCCCTGGAGCTGTTCACCCGCAAGGGGTTCGACCACACCACCGTCGACGAGATCGCCGAGGCCTGCAACGTCTCCCGGCGGACCTTCTTCCGCTACTTCGCGTCGAAGGAGGACATCTTCTCCGGCGACAAGGACGTCCACGACACCGAGATGTTCGAGCTGATCGCGGCCCGCCCGGCCGACGAGCCGGCCCTGGAGTCGCTCCGGGCCACGCTGGTGGTGCTGGCCGCCGACCTCGAGACCGACCGCTCGCGCATGGTGGCCAAGGTCCGCATCATCAACGAGACGCCCTCGCTGCGCTCCGCCGGGCTCGAGCACGAGCAGGGCACCATCGACCTGGTGGTCGAGGCGCTGGCCCGGCGCTCGCCCGAACCGCTCGGCGAGGTCGACCGCTTCCGGCTCCGGCTGGT
Organism: uncultured Acidimicrobiales bacterium; assembly: GCA_937926025.1. Lineage (GTDB taxonomy): Bacteria > Actinomycetota > Acidimicrobiia > Acidimicrobiales > Iamiaceae > Aquihabitans. Next base: position 12,463 of record CALANQ010000282.1, on the reverse strand, counting down.
GACCCAGGCCGCCATCGGTGCGCTGCGGGCCGCCATCGACCGCTGGGTCGAGCAGGGTGCGGAGCAGGACCTGGGCGAGGTCGCGCTGGAGGCGCTCGACGCCCTGGCCGCCGGTTTCGGCCGCTCGCCTCGCCCCGTCTGACCGGGTCCCCCGCCCCGGGCGGTGCGCCCGAGCGCCGTGGTCCCGCCTCGGGTTTACAGTGTTCACCATGCCGTTGCCCCGGTCGCTGTTCGCCCGCGACGCACCCCGCGACCACGACCTGAGCGTGCGATCGGGCCGCTGGCCCGAGGGGCTGACCGGGGAGCTGGTGCTCAGCGCCCCGCACCCGGACACGTTCGACGGCCCCCACCCGTTCTTCGGCGAGGGCACGATCTACCGGCTCTCGCTCGAGCCCGGTCGCCACGGGGCCGGACCCGATCAGCTGGCCTGGCGGCAGGGCAAGATCGACTCGCCGTCGGCCCGGCTGCGCGCCGCCCGCCCCGACGTGTTCACCGCGACGATGATCGGTGTCCAGTCCCCCTTCGGCCACGTCAACGCGGCCAACACCGCACCGCTGCCCTGGGGCGACCGCCTGTTCGCGACCTGGGACGCCGGCCGGCCGACCGAGATCGACCCGCTCACCCTGCGGTTCCTGGGCGACGTCGGCCACCGGTCCGAGTGGCTGGACTTCGAGGTCGGTCCGCAGCCCCTGCTGCCGATGGTGATGAGCACCGCCCACCCCGTCATCGACCCCGATCGCAACGTGCTGTGGACCGTCAACACCCACTGGGGCTCGCTGCACGTGGTGCGGTGGGACGGCGAGGGGCCCCTGCAGCGGTGGCCGATCGCCGGCGGGCTCATCCCGCAGTCCGTGCACACCATCACCCAGACCCGCGACTGGCTGGTGGTGGCCGACTGCGCGTACAAGGTGGAGCCGCAGGTGCTCTCGGGCGGGGCCCGGACCGAGCCGGCCAACGCCTCCGGACCCGTGTACCTCATCCGCAAGGCCGACCTGGAGGCGGTGCCGCCGGGGACCGAAGTGGCCTGCCAGGTGTTCGAGGTGGCCCCGGAGAACAACCACTACTACGCCACCTACGACGACACCGACGGCGTCGCCATCCTCTTCGAGCACACCGAGTGCGCCGACATCGCCATGACCCAGCAGGCCGGCGACCTCGATGCCCTCGGGCGCCCGTGCGACCCGGCGCTGCGCGGCCTCTACGGGTTCCCGATGGCCCCGGACCGCACCACGTTCGTGATCGTCGACCCGACGACCGGGCGCGTCCTCCACCGGGCCGAGCAGCGGGACCCGGAACGGCTCTGGACCCGTCAGCTCAACGCCATCGACTGGAGCACCGAGGGTCGGACGAAGCCCACGCTCCACCACACGGTCCACCAGGGCTTCCGTCCCGAGGCGGTCACCCAGGCCATGCTCGCCCTCTACGGCGACCGCGTCGATCGGACCCTGCTGCCGGGCGACGAGACGCTCCCCCGGTTGGTGAGCACCGCCCTCCCCGACCTGGAGCTGGCCGCCGAGTGGGTGCTGGCCGCCGACGACCTCCCCACCTCCCCGATCTTCGTGCCCCGCGACCCCGGTGCCGACCCGGCGAAGAGCCGGTACTCGGGCTCCGACCCCGGCGGCCACGACGGCTGGGTGGTGGTGCCGATCCTCCACGACGACGGCTTCCGCGTCGAGGTGTTCGATGCCGCTGCCGTCGACGCCGGCCCCGTGGCCGTGGCGTCGGCGCCGGGGATGATCGTCCCGTTCGTCCTCCACTCGGCCTGGATGCCCCGGGCGGTCTCCACCGCCGACGACGGCCGGCCCCGCACCCGCTTCGCCGACGAGCTCGCCCGCATCGACGAGCTCCCCAACGACCTCGCCCGCGTCGCCCATCAGGTCGCCGACGACCTGGTGCAAGGAGCCCCGCTGCCCACCTGACCACCGACCGACTGCCCCTACCTCCCGGTGGGGTGGTGGCAGGGGAGGTGGGGGTGATCCCGGTCTCGGTCAGGTGCCGAGGTAGCCGGACTCGAGGAGCTCGGGGTCGTCGCGCAGGGCGGCGGCGGTGCCGGCGAAGGCGACGCGGCCCTGGTCCAGGAGGTAGGCGCGGTCGGCCACGTCGAGGACCAGGCCGACGTGCTGCTCGACGAGGAGGACGCCGGCGCCCGTCTCGGTGGCGATCGAGCGGAGGACCGGGAGCAGCTGCTCCACGATGATCGGCGCCAGGCCGAGGCTCATCTCGTCGACCAGCAGGAGGCGGGGTCGGCCGATGACGGCCCGGGCGAGGGCGAGCATCTGCTGCTCGCCGCCCGAGAGCAGGCCGGCCTTGCGGCCCAGCACCCGTTCGAGCGCCGGGAACCAGGCGAGCACCTGCTCCATCGGGACCCCGTCGGCCCGGCGGGGGCGGCCGAGGCGGAGGTTCTCGGCCGCGGTCAGGTCGAAGAACAACCCGCGGTCCTCGGGGACGTGGGCGACGCCGCGCCGGGCCAGCTGCCACACGTCGGCCACCCGGACCCGCCGCCGCTCGTGGGTCGGGTCGCCGGCGACGGTGATGGTGCCGCCGAGCTTCGGCACGAGGCCGGAGATGGTGAGCAGCGTGGTGGTCTTGCCGGCCCCGTTGGCGCCGAGGAGTGCGACCACCTCGCCGGCTGCGACGGCCAGGTCCAGGTCGTGCACCACGGCGACGCCGTCGTAGCCGGCGGAGAGGCCGCGCACGTCCAGCATCGGCACCGGCGCACCCCCGGGCGTGACGGTGCTCGACCCGCCGGCACCCTGGTCCACGGTCGGCTCGCCGGTCATGACGTGCTCGTCCCGAGGTAGGCGGCGATGACCGCCGGGTCGGCGCGGACCTCGGAGGGGGTGCCGCTGGCGATGACCCGGCCGAAGTCCAGGACGTGGACCCGGTCGCACACGCCCATGATCAGCGCCATGTCGTGGTCGACGACGAGGACGGTGGTGCCGGTGGCGGGGAGCCGGCGCAGCAGGCCCGCCAGCTCGGCGGTCTCGGCCGGGTCCAGCCCGGCGGCGGGCTCGTCGAGCAGGACCAGCTGCGGCGACGAGACGAGCGCCCGGCCGAGGGCCACCACGTGGCGCTGGCCGTTGGACAGCTCCGTGGGCAGGCGGTCGGCCACGTCGCCGAGGTCCAGCAGGTCGAGCACCCGTCGGGTCTCGGTGCTGTCGTGCGGCTTGGGCCAGAGGGCGTCCGTCAGCGTGGACCACAGCGTCGGGGTCTGGGCGGCCACGAGCAGGTTGTCCTGCACGGTGAGGTCGTCGAAGAGCTCCAGGGACTGGAAGGTCCGCACCAGCCCCGCTCGCGACCGGGCGTGGGGTGCGGCCCGGGTGAGGTCGGCGCCGCCGAAGGCGACGTGGCCGCGGTGCGCCGGCGTGAACCCGGTGAGGGCGTCGATGAACGTGGTCTTGCCGGCGCCGTTCGGGCCGATGAGCCCGACGATGCCACCGGCCTCCACGGCCAGGCTGACCGCGTCGAGGGCGACGAGGCCGCCGTGCTTGACGGTGAGGTCGGTGACCTCCAGCAGGCTCATGCGGCCACCTCCGCCGCCGGGCCGGGAGCCAGCGGGCGGGAGGGCCGCAGGCGGGCGACCGCACTGCGGACCACACCGGTGATCCCCTCGGGGGCGGCGATGGCGGTGACGATGAGGGCGATGCCGCTGATGGCGAACACGTAGGGGTTGGCGTCGCCCCCGGACAGGTCGTTCATGGCGGCGGTGAAGATGCCCGCCTGGGTGAGCGCGGCGGCCACCAGGGCGCCGCCGACGCTGGACACCCCGGCCAGGTAGGTGAGAGCCACCGCCACCAGCGAGCCGATCACCAGGAACGACGTCGGCGAGAGCGTGCTCACCGAGAACGCCATCAGCACGCCGCACAGCCCGGTCAGGAACGACGAGACCGCGAACGCCCCGAGCTTGGCCCGCGTCACGTCGATGCCGGCGGCGGCCGCCGCCCGCTCGTTGGCCCGCACCGCGAGCCAGCGCAGCCCGGTGCGGTTGCGGCGCAGGTTGATCACCGCGAGCGAGGCCAGGGTCAGGACCCCGAGGCAGACGAACCCGAACGCGGCCCGGAAGTTGCCGGTACCGGTGGCGCCCACGCCGACGTCGACCCCGAAGAGGAACGGCCGCGGTGCGCTGGCGCCGGCGTGGCCCCCGGAGAAGGACGCGCTGCCCAGCACCAGCTCCTCGATGGCCACGGCAATGGCGAGGGTGGCGATGGCCAGGCTCATGCCCCGCACCCGTGTCGCCGGCCACCCGACCAGCACGCCGATGGCGGTGGCCAGCAGCGACGCCAGCACCAGCGCGAGCGGGAACGGTACGTGGTGCTCGGTGAGGCGGATGGCGGCGAACCCGGCGACCCCGGCGAAGGCCAGCTGGGCGAGCGAGATCTGGCCGCTGAACCCGGTGAGCACCACCACCGACAGCGTGAGCAGCGCGAACACCATCGACACGATCAGCGCGTGCCGGTAGCCCGAGTCCAGGGTGACCAGCCCGACGCTGACCAGGCCCACCAGCGCGATCGTCCACGGCAGCACGTGGCGGGGCGTGGGCGACGGCGGCAGCCGCCGTCCGGCGATGGCGGCCCGATCCGGCAGGGCGTCGCCGCGCACCAGCAGCACGCCCAGGATCACCAGCACGGGGACCAGCTGCTGGAGCCCGGTGGTGGGGATCCAGTCCGGGATCCAGCGGGTGTCGGGGCGCACGGACCAGCCCAGGATCAGCGACTGCACCATGCCGATGCCCAGGCCGGCGGCGGTGGTGATGGCGAACGATTCCAGGCCGCCGAGCAGCGCTGCGGCCAGGGCCGGGATGACGAGGAGTGTGGTGGTGGTGGCGCTCAGCCCGGCGATGGGCTCGATGAGGATGACGGCGAACCCGGCCAGGACCGACGCCACCGCCCAGCACACCGACGCCAGCCGGTCCGGCGAGATGCCCAGCAGCAGGGCCCCCTTCTCGTTGCCGGCGGCGGCCCGCGTCGCCAGGCCGAACCGGGTGAACCGGAACACCGCACCCAGGACCAGCGCCATGACGACCACCAGCCCGGCGAGGATCAGCCGGTTCTCGGTGACCGTGGTGCCGAACAGCGCCACCGGCTCGTCGCCCAGCACCGGGCGGCGGGTCACGACCGAGGCGCCGGCCACGGGGAACCGGAGGCGCACGATCTCCTGGAGGTAGAGCAGCAGGCCGAGCGACGCCACCACCCGGGCCAGCGCCGGCGCCTGGCGCAGCGGCCGGAACACCAGCAGGTAGACGAGCAGGCCGAGGGCGACCGCCACCAGCGCCGCGAACCCGAGCGCGCTGGCGAGGGTGGGGCGGGCCAGGAGGTGGACCCGTTCGGGCAGGCCGAGGATCGGGATGACCCAGTCGCCGGTCTCGCGGAACTCGAAGAACGCGAACGCCACGTACATGCCCATCGCCGCGTGGGCGAAGTTCACGACCCCCGACGACCGGTGGGTCAGCACCAGCCCGAGCGCGAGCGACGCGACGACCGCCCCGCCGCCGAGCCCGGCGAAGAGGTAGCCGAGGTAGGTGCTCAGGAGTCCTTCACGATCTGGCCGACGTCGATCCAGTCGCCGAGCTGCGACAGGGTGCCGTCGTCCATCTGGGCCAGGATCTGCTGCGGCGAGCACATGGCGGGCAGGCCCGGGTACTGGTCGCCGTCGCACGTGTACGGGTGGCCGCTGAAGCTGGGTGCGTCGACCTGGGACCGGAGCGCCTTGGTGATCGACTCGGGGGTGATGTCGCCGTCGAGCTGGTTCAGGATCACGTACAGGTTCATCAGCGAGCGGAACGACACGGTGCCGGCGCCGACCGGGTCGAGGCCGTCGCCGTACTTGTCGATGACCGCGGTGTACAGCACGAAGTCCGGGTCCGGCGGCTTGGTGCCGACGGGGCCCTCGACGTTGAAGATCGCTCCGTTCGTCTTGGCCGTGCCGACCTCGTTGGTGATGGTGGGAGCGGCGCAGGCCCCGACGTAGAACGTGGTCGCGTCGAGCCCGAGGGAGGCGACCCCGTCGAACCCGGCCTTGCACCCGGAGTCCGCCGCCAGCACCAGCAGGGCGTCGGGCTTGGTGGCGGCCGCGGCGTTGAGGGCGGAGGAGATGTCGGTGGCCATGATCGGGTACGGCACCAGCTGGGCCTCGACGTCGCGCCTCTCGAGGACCTTCTGGGCCTCTTCGGCGCTGTGGGTGATGGACCCGAACTCGCCGTAGACGATGGACACCTTCTTGGCGTTCAGCTCCTCGGCGGCGTACCAGGAGAACGCTACGGCCGCGCCCCACGTGCCGCCCGACCACTGGAACGAGTTCGGGGACTTGACCGACTGGAAGCTGATCGGGATGCCACCGATGTAGGGGATGCCGTTGTCGGCCAGGGTCTCGATGCCGTTGCCGAACACGTCGATGCCGCCGAGCACCGCGGGCGCCTCGGCCTCCACGTACTTCTGGCCGCAGGAGGTGGAGCCCTCGGCGGAGAACTCGGTGTTGCACACGTCGACCTCGATGGGCCGCCCGTCGACGCCGCCGAGCTCGGTGTTGATGAACTCGACGCCGGCCTGCACGGCCTGGCTCAGCTCCGGGTAGGAACCGGCCGCCGTGTTCTCCTGGTTGATCATCCCGAGCCGGATCGGTTCGCCGGTCGCCTTGGTGGGCTTGGACGGGACGTACTCGCCGATGGTGGAGTCCTCGGCGCACGTGAGGAGGGCGGCGCCCTCGCAGGCGTCGGCGGCGGCGGTGGTGCGCTTGCTCATCCCGGTCTTCTGCGCCGGCTCGGGCTCGCTGCACCCGCTCAGCACCCCTGCGGTGAGCGCCGTGGCGGCCAGTGCCGCGCCCAGGATCGCCGTTCGCCTCACGTTGCCCCCTGCTCCGCGTCGATTGCCCGGATCGGACGTCGTCCCGGGTCCCCTGACCTGGCCTTGCGGCGCGATGGTATGGGGTGAACACTGTTTAGCGCAGGGCGAGCAGGCGCACCGGGGGCTCGGGGGGTCGGGGACACATGGCAACGCTGACGAGGAACCTGTTCCGGGGGCAGGGCGAGCGCGACCACCGGCTGGAGGTGGTCGAGGGCCACTGGCCGACCGACGTCGAGGGTGCGGTCTACGTGGTCGGCCCCGACAAGCGGGCGCCCGAGGGCCACTGGTTCGCCGAGGCCGGCCTCATCGAGAAGATCCGCCTCGTGCCCGACCAGCGAAGCCGCATCGCCGTCCAGCACCGCATCATCGACACGCCGCTCCAGCGCATCAAGCGGCGGCTCGGGTTCCTGTTCCGCCGCATCGCCTTCATGGAGGTGTCGCCGTTCGGCGTGACCAACCTGGCCAACACCAACGTGCAGGCCATCGAGGGCCGCATGTTCGTGGGCTACGACGCCGGCCGGCCCATCGAGATCGACCCCGAGACGCTCCGCTTCGTGACCCCCGTCGGCAGCAACGGCGAGTGGCTCCAGGCGGCACCCGGGGTGTTCGAGCCCCTGTGCGCGGTGGCCGCCCACCCGGCGTCGGACGTCGACGAGCGGGCGCTGTGGTTCGTGAACTACACGCAGATCGCGCCACCCGGCGTGCCCAAGGAGACCTGGATCGGCCGGTGGGGCCTCGACGGCCCGGTGCGGCGCTGGCGGGTCGAGGGCATGTCGGAGTTCGACTCGATCCACGACATCAAGGCCACGGAGCACCACCTCGTCTTCAGCGACCTGCCGTTCGTCGTGGAGCCCGAGATGCTGCAGGGCAAGCCCCGCAGCCGCCGCATCCAGGAGCACACCTCGCTGTGGATCGTGGCCAAGGCGGACCTGCACCGCACCCCGCCCGGCGGAACCGTCCGGGCGATGGAGGTCCGCCTCCCGATGCCCACCGGGCACCTCTACCCGGACCACGCCGAGGTCGACGGTCGGCTGCGCGTCGCCCTCCAGCACGCTCCGCTCGGCGACCTGATGATGACCCTCACCCACGACCAGGTCGACCACCGCAACCAGCGGCCGATCGATCAGGACTACGAGGGGATGGTGGCGCTGGCCCTGCAGCCGTCGGTCGTCGGCCGCTACGAGATCGATCTGGCCACCGGCGAGGTCCACGACGCCGAGGTGGCCGTCGACGCCGAACGGGTGTGGGGCGGCATCCTCCCCGCCACCGACACCACGTCGGCCGCGGCCCGCTCCCGCCAGCGCCAGCTCTGGTACGGCTCCGCCGGGTTCGACCCCGACCTCATCCCCGAGGAGTGGTGGCGGCTCTACGGCGACGCCACCGACGGCGTGGTCGCCCCGGTGGACCTCCCGGACGTCGCCGTGCCCGGCACCCTCGCCCGCTTCGACCTTGAGTCGATGAAGGTGGCCGAGGTGTGGAGCTACGCCGACGGCGCCTTCCCGTCACCGCCCACCTTCGTGCCGCGCGTCGGCGCCGAGGATCCCGACGATGGCTACGTCGTGGTGGTGGTGCACCAGGACGGAGACAAGGAGATCCAGGTCTTCGACGCCCTCCACATCGAGGCCGGACCGCTGGCCCGGGCGACGGCCCCCGGGTTCAACCCCGGCCTGCTCCTCCACTCGTGCTGGATGGCCGACCGGGTCGGACCCCGGCCCAGCACCTACCGCGTGTCCCACGCCGCCGACGTGGCCGGCGCGCTGCGGGGGCTGCCCGGGGTGTTCGCCGGGTTCTTCCGCATGGGCCGAGCCATCGCCGAGCAGGAGCGAGCAGCCCGCCGAGGCTGACCGGGGTCGCCCGGGGGTCGCCGTGCGGTGGGGGTCAGCTCGGCGGCGCGTCGTCGCCCAGGGAGACCAGCACCTTCTTGAGCAGGCCGGCGAGCTGGTCGCGCTGGGTCGGGCTGAGGGCCGAGAGGATGTCCCGCTCGGTGGCCATGTGGGTCTCCGACACCTCGTCGACCTTGGCCCGGCCGGCCTCGGTGAGGTGGACGATGACCGTGCGGCGGTCCTCGCCGGGCCGGCGCTCCACGAAGCCCAGCGCCGCCAGGCGATCGACCCGGTTGGTCATCGCGCCCGTCGTGACCATGGTCTGGGCCACGAGCTCCCCGGCGGTGAGCTCGTAGGGCGGGCCGCTGCGCCACAGGGTGGCCAGCACGTCGTACATCCAGTTCTCCAGCCCGTGGTTGGCGAAGTTCTCGCCGAGCCGCCGGTCGATCAGCCGGGAGAGGCGAGAGACCCGGCCCACCACCGCGAGGGGCGAGATGTCGAACGTGGGCCGCTGCGTCAGCCACTGCTGGATGATGCGGTCGACGGTGTCCGGCGGGATGGAGGCCACGGCGCCCAGCCTACCTCGACAGCGTTTTGATCCTAAGTATCTTGACATTAAGATACTGACCATGAAGACGAACGCTCCTGCGGCCCGGAGGACGGCGCTGCTCACGCTGCTGGCCCCGATCTCGTGGGGCACCACCTACGTGGTGGTGGCCGAGCTGCTCCCCGACTCGCAACCCATGTTCGTGGCCGCCATGCGGGTCCTGCCCGCCGGTCTGCTCCTCGTCCTCCTCGGCCGGCGGATCTCCACGTGGCGGCCGCAGGGAGCGGTGTGGGGGCGGACGGCCCTGCTCGCCGCCTGCAACTTCGGCATCTTCTTCCCGCTGCTCTTCGGTGCCGTCTACCGGCTGCCCGGCGGTGTCGCCGCCTCTGCCGGCGGGGTGCTGCCGATCCTGGTGGTGCTCCTGTCGTGGCTGGTGGTCGGCCGGCGGCCGGCGGCGGCCGAGGTCGCGGTCGGGGTGGTCGCCGCCGTCGGCGTGGCGCTCGTGGTGGTCCGGCCCGGTGCCGGCCTGGACCCGGTCGGCATCGCCATGGCGCTCGGCGCCAACGTCTCGTTCGCCTTCGGCGTGGTGTTCACCAAGCGCTTCCCGGCCCCGCCCAACCGGCTGGCCGCCACCGGCTGGCAGCTGTCGATGGCCGGCGTCGTCCTGCTCGCCCTCGCGCTCGCCGGTGGCGGAGCGCCCGAGCGCACCTCGCTCGCCAACGTCGCCGGGTTCGCGTACCTGTCCGTGGCCGCCACCGCCGTCGCCTACGTGCTCTGGTTCGACGGCATCCGCAAGCTCCCGGCCAGCGCCCCGCCGCTGCTCGGCCTGGCGGCTCCCGTCACCGGCGCCGCGCTGGGCTGGGCCGTGCTGGGCCAGGCGCTCTCACCCGTCCAGGTCCTCGGCTTCGCCATCACCATCGGCGCCATCGCCCGCGGCGCCACCGTGGCCGACCGGCCCGCTGCCACCGACGCCACCGTCGTCGCACCCGTCGACGTGGCGCTGGCCGAGCCGTCGATCTCGTCGATCTCGCCGGTCCCCGGTCCGACACGAGCCCTCGACCACCGTGCGGAACCGGTCGGTCCCGTCGCGGCAGCGCCGGTGCCCGTCTCCTCCACCCGGAGCTGATCCGCCCGACGCGGCGACGCATCGGTCGCATCCTGCGCCTGATGCGTGGCATCCCTCGCATCTGCCGCGCGGGCGCGGTACCCCTGGGGGCATGACCACTCGAAACCCCATCGCTGAACGGGCCGCACCGCACCAAGATGGCTCCATGGCGGACCTCTCCATCCCGGACCTCCCCGACGATGCCTACGACGAGCTCGCCGCCCGCGCCGAGTGCGCGGGCCTCGCGGTCGAGGCGTACATCCGCCGCGAGCTCGTCGCCCTGGCCCAAGAGCCACCCAACGAACGGCTCCTGGGGGAGGTGCGCGAGCGGAAGGCCTCGGAGGGAACCCGCCTTCCGGCGGAGGAGATCATCCGCTTCCGCGACCTCGACCGGCCGTGAACCTGATCGCCGACGCCTCCATGGTCGTCTCGGCGCTCACCGATGACGGGACCGATGGCCGGTGGGCGGCGGACGTCCTGGCCGCCGGCCGCATCGCCGCACCCCACCTGCTGCCAGCCGAGGTGGCCAGCACGCTGCGCCGTGCCGTGCTGGCCGGCGCACTCAGCCTGGGCGCTGCGTCTCGCGCCAGCCGCGATCTGGAACGACTCGATGTCGAGCTCTTCCCCTACGCACCCTTCCGGGCGCGGGTGTGGGCGTTGAGGGACAACCTCACCCCCTACGACGCCTGGTACGTGGCGGTGGCCGAGGAGCTCCGTGCGCCCCTGGCCACCCTCGACGAGCGGATGGTGCGGTCGCCGGGAACCTCTTGTGCCTTCCTCACCCCGGACCGGGAAGCCGACCCGGGCGCGGGACCAGAGCCGGATGGCGGTCAGGGGCGACGCCCGACGTAGACCCAGCGGCCGTCGTGGCGGGTGAACGTGCTGATCTCATGGACGACGTGGTCGGCGGTCGGGTCGTCGTCCTCGGAGCCGCCGGTGTGGTGGGCCTCGAACTCCACCGTGCCCTCCTGGTCGAGCATCCCGCCGCCGGTGGTGGCCAGCACGTCGAGGCGGGTCCAGCGGCGGGTGGGGTCGTCGTGGATGCGACGGGGCGTGGTGTCGGGGTGCCACGAGTGCGCCAGGTACGCCATGTCGCCCACGGCGAAGGCGCTGTAGCGGGAGCGCATGAGCGCTTCGGCGGTGGTGGCCGGCGCGTCGCCGCGGTGGATGCGGCCGCAGCAGGCGTCGTAGGTGGCGGGGCGGCCGCAGGGGCACGGCGTGCCGGGATCGAGCGGCGGTGGGGTCACGGGCGGTAGCCGGCGAGGAGCCGGTCGGTCACCTCGTCGATCATGGCGTCCTCGAGCTCGGTCGGGAGGCCGAAGCCGAGCTGCAGCACGTTGGCCACGCCGTGGGTGCCGCTCCAGAGGGTGAGGGCCACCAGCAACGGGTCGTCGGCGTCGATCAGTCCGGCGGCGATGGCGTCGGCCACCGCGCCGGCGGCGGCCTCGAACGCCTTGGTGGCGCCGGGGAGCTCCACCTCGGCGGGCACCGACGCGGGCGACAGCTCGGGCGGGAAGAGGAACATCACCCGGAACAGCTCGGGGTTCTCCCGGGCGTGCTGGACGTAGGCGCGGCCGTGGCCCTTGATGCGAGCGATCGGGTCGGGGTCGTCGACCTCGGCGAAGCGGTCGACGAGCGCCTCGAACTCGCCTTCGGCGAGGGCGCGGAGCAGGTCCTGCTTGTCTCGGACGTGGGCGTAGAGGGCGGGTGCGGTGACGCCCAGCTCGGCGGCCAGCTTGCGGAGCGACAGCGCTTCGAGGCCGTCGGCGACGATGAGGGCCCGGGCGGCGGCGATGATGGCCTCGCGCTGGAGGGGAGGTCGGTCGACGGTGGGCACCCGACGCATGGTACCGGTCGCCCTCTGGCGCCCTCGGGCCGGGGTTCGCCTCCGGTGGGTCCACCCCGTGGGGTGAACGCCGTTCACCGACGGCTCGGCGTTGCTACCGTGCCGCCCATGACCGCTCCCACCCAGACCGTGGTCGACCCCTTCGGTGCGAGCCCGTGGCTCCAGGGCACCTTCGCTCCCGTGGCCGACGAGCGCACCGACCACCACCTCCCCGTCACCGGCGCGCTGCCCGCCGGGCTGCGGGGCACGTTCCTGCGCAACGGGCCCAACGCCATGTTCCCGCCCATCACCCGCTACCACCTC